>JASFGF010000007.1:0-21074 GCA_050123915.1 Desulfobacterales bacterium
TATTAATGTAAAATTCTTTAAATTTAATAAAACACTTGACACATCGGGAGATCAAATATATACTTAAAGTATTGAAATAGTTATTAAAAATAACAATATAGACATTTTTTTAGTGCCACTAACGCCCTTGATTTCCAAAAGTGCAATCTGTCAATGCTATACTGAATTGGAAACAACCAATAAAGGAGGTACAGCATCATGAATCTTAAAATTGCATTAATAGACAACGATCATGTGGTTCGGGCAAAAACAGATCTTTCCGAAAATGGGCAAGACGATTCGTTTAGAAGATTTCTTCGTCAGATGAAGGAAGAATTGCTGCCCGGACAAACAGCATATCTTGAAATTGAAGATTCTACAACAGATCCGATCACGTTTGAAATTTCCCAATTTGAATGATAATTTGGATTCCCTCTATTGTTTGTTCTAAAGCCATTTGAACGGGCGCGATTGTACTTAAAGTGTTCTCACCGGTAATGACGATACTCAACCCCGTATTTTTTGGCCTTGTAAGCGAATTTTCTCACCGTTGTTTTCAGGATGCCGGCGGCTAGGGTTGTATTGCCCCGCGTGTTCTTAAGGGCGTCGATGATCATCTCCTTTTCGAGATTTTCCACGGCATCATCAAGAGACAGGGACGGCAACGTATCGGTTTCCATCCCTGTCTGAAGGGTGGGCGGAAGATGATAGCTGTGAATGACACCCTCCTCACACAATAACACGCCCCGTTCGATGCAGTTTTCGAGTTCCCTGACGTTTCCCGGCCAGTGGTACTGCATGAGCATATCGATGGCAGGGGTTGAAAATCGACGGATATCTTTATGGTTTTCTGCGGCGTATTTTTCAAGAAAATGGTCGGCCAATAGCAGGATGTCGGTCTTGCGTTCTCTTAAAGGCGGCATATAGATGGGAAAAACATTGAGACGATAATAAAGATCGCCCCTGAAGCTTTCATCCTTAACGGCTTGTTCGAGATTTTTATTGGTTGCAGCAATAATGCGCACATCCGTTTTGATGGTTTTATGTCCGCCGACGCGCTCAAACTCCTTTTCCTGCAAGGCCCTCAAAAGTTTGATTTGAACAGTAAGTCCCACGGATCCGATTTCGTCAAGGAAGATGGAACCTTTGTTGGCCAGCTCGAATTTTCCGATATTTTGACTGATGGCCCCTGTAAACGAACCTTTTTCATGCCCGAAGAGTTCACTCTCGATCAGGTTTGAGGGAAGGGCTGCGCAATTGACTTTAACAAATCTGTTTTTAGCTCTGAGGCTGTTATAGTGAATGGAATTGGCCACCAGTTCTTTTCCGGTACCGCTTTCACCTCGAATTAAAACCGTGGCATTACTCTTTGACACCTGCGAAACCATCTGAAAGACTTCTCGCATTTTGTTGCTGTTGCCGATGATGTTTGTTATGTGGTATTTATTCTCAAGTTCATTTTTCAACCGGATATTTTCTTCACTGAGCCGCTTTTTTTCCAGGCGGATGGTTTCCAGGTTGATCACATGCCTGGCGATCATGGTTGCAATCACTGACAACAGTTTTTCGCCGTCGTTTAAGTCGTAAGACGGGTCATACGGCTTATCGACACTGAGTGAACCGATAATCTGGTTTGCCTTTTTTATCGGCACGCAAATAAAGGAGAGTTCATCATCTTTTACGGCTTTGCGAGAAGCGGTCCGGTTCAGAAATAACGGCTCATCGCTGATTTTGGGGATGGTAATGGCTTTGCCGGTTTCAATCACCCGTCCGGTAATTCCTTCTCCCAGTTTGTATTTTACCCGCTCCACCGCACTTCGAGAGAGACCGTGGGCCACTTCGATGTGAATTTCATTGCGTAAAGGGTGCAAAATGGTTACGGTACCGCGCCCCATGCTCAGGGAATTGGAGAGAATTTCCAAAACCTGATATAAAGACTTTTTAAGATCCAGGTGTTCATTGAGTGCTTCGCTGATTTCATACAGCAATGTGATGTCTTCGATGCGTTTCATTTTTTTCCGATATCCTTAAATCACAATTTACAATTTTGTAATAAACCGCATATACAGGGTTAATGCAAGGAATATCTATTGAACACACGAAATTCTTTTTCAAAATCTTATCCGATTCCATTTTAACAGGTTGAAAATAAAATGAAATACGACATAGACTCCCTTCTCGGAGCCCATTTTTCAATTGCAAAAGGATTGCACCAAGCGCTCTATGTGGCCGAAACATACGGATGTACCGCCCTTCAGATATTTACAAAAAACACCAGTGCCTGGAAGGAACGAACACTGACCCGGGAAGAGATTAACCGATTTGATCAGGCCAGAAAAGAGACCGGTATCACCTCAATTGCGTCACACACGTCTTATCTAATCAATTTGGCGACGCCTGAAAGAAAAAAACATGCCATGTCCTGTCATGCACTGAAACAGGAATTGATACGATCATCCATGCTGGATATTCCTTTTGTCGTCCTTCACCCGGGTGCTCATTTGGGGAAAGGAAAAGATCAGGGAATTGACAAAATTGCCCTCAGTATCAATAAAATATTCGACCAAATCCCTGACACACAAATCCGGCTTCTTCTTGAAACCACAGCCGGTCAGGGGTCCGGACTGGGACATACCTTTGAACAACTGGCATTGATTATGGATAAAATTGAAAACCGAAACCGAATCGGGATTTGTCTGGATACTTCCCATGTCTTTGCGGCTGGTTATGATATTCGTACACCAGAGACCTACCGCAAGGTAATGGATACGTTCGATGCAGTCATCGGCTTGGAAAACCTGTATGTTATCCATTTAAATGATTCAAAAAAAGAATTGGGCTCCCGGGTGGATCGACACGAACACATTGGTATGGGATATATTGGAATCAAGGCATTTGAAATGTTGATGAACGACATGCGATTTTGGGATATCCCTAAAATTATTGAAACACCCAAACAAAAAGGCGGCCCGGACACGGACAAAATGAACTTGAACCGATTAAGGTCACTGGTATTAAAAAAATAATGACTTAACTTCAATATATTGTTGTTTATTTTAAATTAAACACAATATACGGATTTTATTTTCCTTGACACATCCTATCCTCAATCATATAGTACAAATTTAAAATCTTTTCAGATCAAACAGGTTTAAAATTTAAATCTAAAATGGATAAAAAAATCAACATACAAATACTATTGGTGGAAGTGATCCGTTTTTTCTTTATTTTTACAATGATTCTGGGGGTGTCTTTTGTCTCGATACATAATGGAGCTAAAGATGCTCAGATTATTAATAACACTCGAGGTATTTTACAGAACGCCGACTTTCGTTCCATATTTAGCCATAAAAAAGAACGCCGGTTTCACCCCATTATCCTTCAGGAAGCCATTCGACATAAGGTTGACCCCGCCCTTGTAAAAGCGATTATCATGGCTGAGTCCGGGTACAATCCCAACGCCATTTCAAAAAAAGGTGCACAGGGCCTTATGCAGCTGATGCCCTCAACCGCCGAAGCTTTAGGTGTGGAAGATGCTTTCAACCCCGAGCAAAACATTAGCGGTGGTGTTCGCTACTTTAAACAGCTCGTGAATCGATTTGATGGAGACGTCAAACTGGCACTGGCAGCTTACAACGCCGGAAGTAAAATAGTCAGACATTATCAAGGTATCCCCCCTTTTAAATCCACCCATTATTACATTGAAAAAGTGTTTAAGTATTATGAGTTGTACAAAGACCAGATGACAGAAAAGATGAAAAACGTTTAATCTGGCTGATTAAGTTTTGAGAGCGTTGCAAAACATCCCTTTTCCTACGAATATGCCCAACCCGGACAACCCTGAAAAGTTAAAAGTGATCTAAAGTTGTTGTTGAGTCACTGCGCTCCGGCTATTTATATAAATAAAATTGACAGAATACATTAACTTCCCCGATGAATACGGGATAAATAGGCATGTTAGATCACTTTAGGCACTTCACACTCAATGAATTTAGATTTTTTTGGTATAAAAAACACAAAAATCACATTTAAGAACTAAAACCCGAGATCCTTGTTAATCAGGACAATTTTCACCCTTTTCTTAGGGAATGATTTTTCTGTAATTGTCCAGGTGTTGCATATCCGATCCGGGCTTTTACAATCCGCACAAAAGGATGTTTTGGCACAGGGTGTTTTTTTATCAAGTCGCATGGTGTTGACCGGTGCCGCATAATTTTTAATCCGAAACATGGCTTCATCCAGATCCGGAACAATCTTATTGCGACCGACAAGAATAACGACATTTTTGGGCCCAAAAGTGAGTGCACCAATCCGGTTACCGAACATATCCAGATTGACAAGCTGCCCGGTTTCGGTTACCGCGTTACTTCCGGTAATAAAAAGATCGACCAATAAAGACTGCCGTCGCCGCTCCAGACTTTCTTCAGGAGACAAACTTTTGTCGTACGTATCCAGTATCTTAAAATCATCGCTGTTTTTAAAAACATCATAAAGTCCGGTGGCGACAAATGTTAAAGATCCGCCCCAAGAGACACTTTTGGGTGCTATCTCGGGAATTATTTTTTCAAGTACAATCGATTTGGCTTCATCGGTGTTTTGAGCTACAAAGACTTCAAAATTATTCTCGGTCAAGGTTTCTTCAACTTCCGTCAACCTGGTTTTCCAGTAGTTTTCAATGGGATTTTCCATAAAATTCCTCCTGTTTCAATTTTGGTTATTGGCATCATTAAATCATTAAGAAATTGTTTGTGGCTAAATCTGCGTATCTTTTTAAAGGGGCTTGACCCTTTTAAATGGAGATGCTATCAGTCCCTACCCGAATATTCGATCTGTTTAACAACAAGCCATTTCAAAAATACATCTAACGCCCAATTACGGTGACGCGAAACTCTTCAAAATGCTCACATACTTCCGTGTATGCTGCGCTTTTTCATGGATTCGCGTCTTGTCCTTGAACGTAATCCGAATTTTTGCAATAGCTTGAAAACAGAATTTTTTTCAACACTTAAAAATCAATGAGGTGCGTAATGAAAAGGATGATCTATCTTGGAATTATTCTATCTGTTCTCATGCTTTTTGCATGCGGTAAAGCCAGCGTTGAAGATGCGGCCAAAGAATATGTTAAAAAACAGTGTGCATTCGATAACAATGTTAGAATCAATACATCAAAATTAAAATATACTGTCACGAAAAAACAAGGCAACAAGGCCACTGTAAAGGTGTCCGGTATCATAAATTTTGACGGCCAGCTCTTTTTGGTCAAACAGGGCAAAAAATGGAAGATCAGTAAAAAAGAAAATGTATATCAAACACAGAAAAGGGCAGCCTTTCCTGTTGAACAGAATAAAGCGATTTCACATACTGAACAAACAACTTTGCACAAACAAATCGTGCATAAATAAAAGGCTTTATTCGACAATACCTGTTAATATTCCAGAATCATTTGGAGAATCGAGATATATACGTTGAAAATTTCTGACGCCGGCATCGGTGAGCATAGCAATGAGTTGTTCTTCTGAATAGGCCTGGCCGCCGGATGTACCCAAAAGCATGTTTAAAGAAAACAATGCAGGGAAAAGCGGGCCGTCCATGGTATTGTTTAAAATAAACTCATGAATGATGATCAGGCCGCCGGGTTCAAGGGTGGAAACGGCCTTTCTAACTATTTTAAGGCCGTCCTCGAAGCTTTCTCCATGAAGGATATGTGATAACCAAGCCACATCAAAAACGTCATCAATATCTTCTTCGAGATAGTCTGTATCCTTGAAATCGATTCGATCCTCCAAATTAAATTTGGCAATGGTCTTTTCAGCAAAGGGTCGCGTGGTTGGAAGATCATAAACAGTGGCTTTAAGCCGGGGATTGTTCAAACAGAAATGAATGGCATAAGTTCCAGGGCCACCTCCCAAATCGAGCAGATGATGCCGATTGGAAAGATCTATTTTCGGAACCAGAACCGGTGCCAGATTCATTCCAAGGTTGAACATTCCCATGAGAAAGCTTTTCCTTCTTTCTTCGTCTGTATGCAAGACCCTTCCTCTGACGGGCTGACCTGTTCGAACAGCGACGTCCAGACTGTTCCAGGAATCCACCAGATGATAATGATGCATAATGATATGGCCGATATACCGGGAAGAGTTTTTTACAAGAAACGCCAGGCTTAAGGGCGTGTTTGAATAGGTGTTTTCTTTTTTTTCCAGCAACTCCATGGCTGAGAGTGCATTCAGAAGCATCTCAACGCCCCTTTGGTTACCATACATCATATCCGATACATCTTCGCTTTTCAGACGACGGTTTCCGATGATGGTGAAAATATCAAGTTTAACCGCGGCATGGAGCGTACATGTTTGCCAGTAGCTTCCTGACATTTTTAGTAAATTTCCAGGATTCATTTCTTGTTTGTGCATCGTTACGATACTTTCTTATCAAGGATGATTTTGTTAAGTCAGTTCATTTTAAAGCAAAAGTGCAGTGCTTCATCCCGGAGGGCAGTGGTAAAAATTGCAAAATATCCGGTAGCTTGTTATAGCGCAGCAGATATCCCGCCATAGCGGAAGCTTGCCGGGGTTCATGAAATCGTTACACAATTTTATTCTAGACGTTAGCATATATGTCAAATTTTATTCAATCCCAAATATTTTATTAAGCATAAAGAGTCTGGTACTCTTCCATATGAAAAAAATAGACGAATGGAATAAAAGAATTGAAAAATTATGTGAAAAACGCTTTACATTTTCAAGCTATGAATTATTGTCATGTCTGTAACTGAATTTTTATCGACATCCAAACATTCGGTGTGCTTACGCTTAAACATTATCTTTTGCCACAGGCGGAATCACATGGTGTTTAAAAGCTTTTAGTGATTTCCTTTAATTGAGGTTTATTTAGACCGTATCCAGGAGAGACGATGACAGAGAACTTGAATATTCCGGACGAGCTTCAAGGAACTTTTAAGCGTTTGATGTATCGGGTACCCGAACATCTTAGAAACGACAGTCATATTCGAAAAATCATTCAATTATATTTAAAATTGGGCGGTGAAAAGCTGGTCAAACAACATATCGAGATCATCAAATTACGTGTTCGTGAAGAGGAACGCCTAAAGAGGGCCGAAGCCAATGCTTCGGAAGACTCCGATAACGGGGATGATCCCATTGATCCATTTATCTCGGAGTTTGATAGTTTGTGATGTGTGTTTAAATAGTTGAACAGGCTGGATCAATTGATTTTTCGAGATGATATGGATAAATTATTCAATTACATGGTGTTTTTTAGAAAAGGAGAGATACCCAGATATATGCCGAACAGTACCATGAATAGTGCACAAAACATTAGAATTGTGTAATAGGCTTTTCGGTTCATATGCCTCAAACCAAAGAATGCGAGTGTTGAAACAAGTAAATACCAAATCAGATCTCCGGCTTCATGCCCCAGAAAAAATGCTAAAAGTTTTGGCCAATTTTTGAAAGAAATATTGAATTGTATCATAAAGGCAAACCCTATTGTGGCCCACCAGACCCACCAATAAGGATTTGACATGGAAACCATAATACCTCCGATGACGGGATTTTCAACGCCTTTATCTTCAATCAGCCCAGAATCTTTTTTGGATTCATTTCGTGTATTCAAGAAGTTGGTAGAAATATTTCCATTAAATATATCCCTTATGATGGATGCTCCAAAAAGAATAAGTATGAGACCTCCTGAAACGCCAATAATGCGGACAACCGTCATGTTTTTCAAAACAAAAGAAAAACCGAGAAGCAAAAGAATGATAATGCCCATTTCAAGGATCGCATGACCTGTTATAATCCAAAGCCCCATCAGGTAACCGCGCTTGTTTGTTTTGGCCGATTTAATAATGGTATAGGTTAAAAGGGGGCCGGGCGACATGGCGCCGGTTAATGCGACGATGAATGAAAAAGAAAAAATCAGCCAGAATTCAGATAGAAAGTTAATAAATTCGTTGGGCATGTTTTAATTGATTCCGTTTTTACGATAATAAAAGGAGTTTTTCCATGAAAAAGACTAAAAATGTTGAATTTCAACTGCCGGAAGATCTAAAAAAGTGCATTGAATTTCACGGACATCTTTGTCCGGGGCTCATATATGGTTACCTGGTTTCTAAAGCAGCCATGGATCTTCTCAAACTCAGCCGATCAAGGGATGAAGAGGTCGTTGCCATCAGTGAAAATGATTCATGCGCGGTTGACGCATTACAAATCCTTTTAGGGACTTCAATCGGCAAGGGCAACCTTATCTTAAAAGACTACGGGAAAAATGTATATACTGTTCTGAACCGCCAAAACAAGAAGGCTTACCGCTTTTCACGTAAAAAAAATTATCAATATCAGGGTAAACCCAAAGGCGAATTTTCTCAACTTGATGCAGCCATATCATCAGGCACGGCAACGGAAGAAGATAAACGGCGTCATAAAATGCTGAAATCAGCTGATCTTCTCCAAAGACCGTTTGACGATATTTTCTCCACAGAAAAAGTTGACTGTGTTATGCCGCCTTATGCACCGCTGGCACGCTCAGAAGCCTGTACAGCCTGCGGTGAAATGACCATGTCGACCAAAATGGTTGAGACGAAAAACGGTGGGCACGTGTGTATTCCCTGTTCAGAAGCATGAGTTATTATTTTCTGGAACAATCATAAAAAAGGGCAACACACATGATGTGTTGCCCTTGAAACAGAATTGTTTATATGCTTAACCGCAAGTACTTGTTGTTCCGCAACCTGAACATCCTGCCCCGAAATCTATGGCACAATCGAGTTTAAAACCCATTTCAGAAAAATCTACTTTTATAGGTTTTGCCTTTTCCATGAAATCTTTATCGACAATATATTGAAAACCGTCTATATCGAAAACATCGTCTGTGGTTTTTGGCTCATCCAGAGCCATGGCAAGGGATGGACCGCCTCATCCTCCTGAATTTAAAAAAATTCGGATGGGTGAAACTTCTTTGCCTTTAAAATATTCAGCGATCTGTTTTGTAGCTACCTCTGTGATTTCAACCATTATTTTCTCCTTTTTTTCAAAATAATATAGTATCCCGTCTGGAATAAATTTTCCACTAAAGTAGTGCCGACAATAGGATTTGTCAATGCAAGGTTCTTTAAAATATCAATTTTCATAATGATAAACGTTTTAGATATTCTGTGTAAACGTTATAGTCGCCCGAAGAAAAGAGAATAAAGACTATTTTTTGCAACGAACTGTTTTGTTTTAAAAAATCACATGTTGTATCAACTGCGATTTTGCACGCTTCTGTTACAGGGTAACCGTAAACACCGCAACTTATTGCAGGAAAGGCGATGGAGGTAATATGATTTTTAACAGCGAGTTTCAGGCTGTTCAAGTAGCAGCTCGAAAGAAGCCTTGGATCTTCATCTTTCCCCTGATAAATTGGTCCAACAGTATGGATGACATATTTTGTTGGGAGGTGATAGGCGCCCGTAATTCTTGCTTCGCCGGTGGGACATCCGCCGATTTTACGACATTCATTTAAGAGCTCCGGGCCGGCAGCTCTGTGGATTGCACCATCCACACCACCGCCGCCCAGAAGCGACGTGTTGGCTGCATTGACAATGGCGTCCAGTTTGAGGGTGGTAATATCCCCTTTCATAATTTCTATGCGGTCAAGAATCTCCTTTTTCATGGCATTGCCTCCCTCCTAATTTCGAATTGAAGTTTATCCGTTTCCAGTGAGATAATTTTTATCCAAAGATCCAAAAACAACCGGAAGCGATTCAATGTCCGGAGGTTTAAATCCAAAGACAATTTCAAGAAAAACCATGGTGATGCGAAATGTGGCGCCCCATAATATATCGGTGTTGTCTTGGTCCTTTTGGATAAAACAAGGATAGTCTGTCACGTCCGGAGTTTTTCTTTCTTCCCGGGATGTTTCGATCCGAAGCCTATACCGAGCATAATGAGAAGGGTTCAATAGATTCTGGAGCGGAATGTAAACCACCCTTTCCACTTCCCAGTTTAGGATAAACTGCTGTTGATGGTTGATCCAGCAAACCATTGGATAAATCACCCTGTGGAACATGATAAGCTTTTGCGGTGGAAGCGGTCCTAGCAACTTAACCCTTAAAGGGTTCAAACGCATTTCTTCAAAGCCCTCTCGCAAACACGTGGCGAACAAAAGGGCCATATTTTGGGATTCGTGACGCCGTTGCCTGTGCCACCGCTGCCAATACGGCCAACGTGTCAGCGGAGAGCCCGGTAAATATAAAATTTTTGATAAAAAGGCATCGATACGGGATGATATGCTTCCTCCTGGACAGCATAAGTCTCCAGGTTGTTTTACCTTTAAGGAACGTTTGTTTAAAATCAAACATGGCGCATTGGAAAAGTCGTTTTCTTTACAATGCATGCCGAGTAAAAAAAGAACGGCGGATGTTGTGGAAGAATTCGCAGCATCTTTTGAAAAAATACGATCATGACGGTTTTTTTCATCGAGTCTATGTATTACCCGATCCATAAAATCTGGAGTATTATAGAAGGAATTCATCATGTCATTAATCTTATTCATTCTTGAACTTTTTGCAAGTTTGCGTTAAGTCTCATGTCCAATAAACTTTAAAAGAGACGTTATGAAAGTGAACAGAATCCGGTAACAGGAGGGATTACATGTTGTCGATATTACAGGATGATTTTATTAAATGGCTGGTGGAGTTGCGTCGCTGGTTTCACCGGTTTCCAGAACCAGCGTACAAGGAAGTGAAAACCGCCGCTAAAATTTGTGAGATTTTAGATACCTTCAAACTCCCTTTTCAGACGGGTGTGGGGGGAACCGGTGTGGTGGCGAAACTGTGTGCAAAACGAACCGGACCTGTGGTGGCATTTCGGGCAGATATGGATGCCCTGACGCTGGAAGAAAAAAATGATGTTCCATATAAATCCCGGAACCCTGGATTTATGCATGCCTGCGGACATGACGGACATATGACCATTGCCCTGGGTATCATTCGATGGTTGATTGAAAACCGATGGCCTCAGAACGGCTGCGGTGAAATTGTCTTTATTTTTCAGCCAGCTGAAGAAGGAGGGGCGGGCGCCAAAGCGATGCTTCAATCAGGTATTTTTGATGGCGTTTCGATAAAAGCTGTATTTGCCGGACACATGTATCCTGAATTGCCTGTGGGACATATTAGACTTGCACCTGAGATCAGCAATGCCGCTGCAGACAGTATCTTCATCCGTTTAAAAGGCAAGGGCGGGCATGGTGCTCATCCGCACCATTGTAAAGATCCCATTGTTGCGGGAGCGAACCTTGTTACACAACTGCAGTCGCTGATCAGCCGCGAACTTCCACCTTTAGACAGCGCAGTGATTACCATTGGGCGTTTTCACGCTGGAACGGCAACAAACATTATCCCGGAAGAGGCTGTTTTGGAGGGAACCCTTCGCACCTTAAAACCGGATATTCGTAAAGAGATCATAAAGCGCCTCGAAGATATGGTGGAAGGCACGGCCAGATCATTCGGAATCTCAGCAATATTAAATATTACAGAGGGTTATCCTGTTCTGACAAATAATCCCGTACTGGTGGAACACATCGTGGCCTGCGCCGGCGACGTCTTGGGTGCCGACAATGTCCATATCGGGCTTCCAAGAATGGGTGCCGAAGATTTTGCTTATTTTTGTCAAAAATGGGGTGGGGTAATGGTGGGGATCGGCTGCCACGATCCAGGCAAAGGATTTCAGCATGGTCTCCATTCTCCATATTTTGATCTTGACGAAAGGGTTCTGGAAATAGGGACCCGGCTTTTTGCACATGTCCTTACGCGATATCTTGAAAAATTCTAAGTCCTGAATCTTGAATGGAAATTGGTGAGAATCTTTAAACCATTCAATGGAACCTATCTCAAAAACAATCTAAGTGCCCATAGCAGCGTTGCAAAACGGTTCAAAATGCTCACATACTAGGTGTATGCTCCGCTTTTTCACCGTTTCGCGCCCCCGATTCTCGGGATTTCGCAAAGCTCAACTTGCTGTTCCTGGACTCTAATCTTATTTTTGAGATCGGTTCTATAATCCTCCAGTTCGTGTAAGATTCAGGTAAAACATCCAATCTGATACTGATGGTTAAAAAATATTGGTGAGATAATCTTCTTTTCCAATGGCCGTGAAAGAAGACATGTTAGGGAGGTTAAGCGATTTTTTAGCAAAATGCATGAGTTGATTATAATCGAAACGCAGTCCCATTTTTTCGTAGTATTTTTCTAGAATTCTTTTGGGTCTGAAGTCTTTGTAGTTGCAAGGTTTTGAAAGTATTGGGAGGTTTTTTTGAGTAATCACTTTCAGGATATCATCATTGTTATATTTAACCAAAGGTCTAAAAATTTGATACCCCTCTTTCATGGTTAAAAATGGATAAAAACGCTGAGATGTTTCCTTGAATCGTTTATTTTCTTCAATACTCATCCTCTGGTCAGGGTTAGAAAAAGTGTCGGTTAGCAAATGCTCTAATGAATAGCTGACAATATCCCAAAGAGAGTAACTGACGATGAGGACAAGGCGATCCCAATCTTCTATCGAGCCGGCCAAAATGCTGTTCAGTAAATTTTTTCTCAATTTTTGACACAAAAGGCATGGATTCTCTGAATTCACCAGGCAGTCATCCTTCGCCCCTGTATCATACCATATTATTTTCACACCCCGTCTAATCCAATAGGATTCTATCCTTATTTTTTCCTCGTCAGTGTATCTGTAATTCGGAAATGTTGCTGAATGTGCCGTGAAATCGAATCCGAATTCTTCTTTTGCCATGGTGATAAGATCCAAAGCGACAGATGAGTCTTTGCCTCCTGAAAACAACATGATAATATTTTTATCACTAAAGCTTTCAAGTATAGGTTTGTGTTCCATTTTCCAGTGACCATAGCTTAAATCCGAGCACATACCTGCCCTCCGAAGTCATAAAGTTGATATTAAAATCATGTCGGAATCGTAAGTTATGTTTTTTATGCCTTGGGAACTGACGGTGATGCCCAATCCAGGGCTGCTCAAAGGGTCTGCCTTGCCTTTTTCTCCAAAAGATACATTTTCAAATGTAACGTTTTCCTTGAGCAGAAAATCATCATAAGAACCGTCATAATACACGGCATCCCGGCATAGAAGACATAACACCCTGCCCGCAGCTGAAAGAATGCCGGATTCGCCCAGTTGACATCCGACTTGGAATGGAATTTCATTTAATCTTAAATAATCGATAATTCGAGATGAATTTTTAAATCCGCCACACTTGGACAATCTTACGTTTATCATTTTATAATGCCCCTCTTTGACAATCTTTTCTACATCATCAAAGGAGCATGCCGATTCATCGGCCATCAGGATAACCCCTATAGCTTGCATCTGGTCGGCAAAATCAGCAATATTCGGGTCGTTCGGCATCATCGGCTGTTCAATGGCCTTGACATTGTATTTTTGGATCAAGGGAATATGCATAAATGCGAGATTTTTGTCCCAGGCACAATTGATATCCACCCTTAGATCATAGTCTCCTTCAAATACAGAGTGAACGGTCTCGAGTATTGTATTATTTTGTTCGAGATTTTTCCCAAGTTTCAGCCGGAGTGCATGGATTTTCATTTTCTTAATTAATCGACATATTTCCATTATCTTTTGATGATTGTCGAGAGGAATCGGGGCGCCATAATAAACGTTGCCGGTTATGAAATCTCTGGAAAAATAGTCTATGATGTGTCGGTCTTGGCTTTTGCCTAAAGCATCTAATAGCGCTGTTTCAAGTGCGCAGATTGCAGCATTGTGCTCCCGTCCGCGGGTAATATCGTCGACAAAATTCCATATCTGGGAAATATCATTCAATTTTCGGGGGAACGTATCATGCTTAATAAACTGGCGAATGCTTTTGACAGTGCTTTCTATGGACTCTCCCGTTACGTAAGACCTGGGTGCGCCTTCTCCGTATCCGATGATTTTCTCCTGTCCAGCGATGATTTCAACAATGATATTATTGACATAAGCTCTTTTTCTAAGAGAATGAGAAAAATCGAATGAAAATGGAAGTTTTACCTGATGTACAATGACCTTGTCTATCCTCACGACTCTATCCTTGAATCGAGCGCGTGTGTAGATTCATCGGGATTGTTGACGGGCAGGGTCAGTGTAAAGACAGCCCCCTCATTAAGATGGCTTTTTACGTCTATGGTTCCCCCATGATCCTGCATGTTTTGATGGGCGATAAACAGGCCGAGACCGGTACCGTTATGCATGCTGCTTTTATGTTTTGTTGTAAAATAGGGATCAAATACATGGTCAATCATGGATTGAGGGATTCCGGGGCCGTTGTCTTTGATATCAATACAAATGGTAGACGGTTTTCCCTTTTCAATACACTGTGTTGTAACAAACTCTATTTTACCCCCTTCAGAAGTAAATTCCACTGCATTTGAAAGCAGGTTCAAAATAACCTCTTTCATTTTCTCACTGTCCATCCACACCAGGCCGATGTTGGAATCAAATCGGCGGGTTACCTTGATCTTCTTGGCATTACTCTGAGGCGAAACAAGGAGAATCATTTTATCAATGAGATCATGAAGGTTATTCAGCTCGAAGTTCGATTCTCTTTTTTTGACCAGATCCAGCAGTTCTGTAATGAGGTTGTTAATCCGGTTTGTCTCTTCCATAGCGATATTATGAAAATTTTTCCGGAATTCTTCATCATGATATTTCTGAGGTATCATCTGGATAAATGTTCCGATGGCCGTCATGGGATTTTTAATTTCATGGGCCAGTCTTGCGGCCAGGTTGCCCAAAAAGGAAAATTTTTGGGACCGGCTTAAAAGTGCTTGAGATTTTTTCAGCTCCGCCATCTGTTCTTGAAGTCTGCTGTAAAGTCTTGCGTTTTCTATGGCGATGGCGATCTGGGGTGTAAAAACTTCCAGTGTTTCGCGGGTTTCTTTGGGGACACCCTTTTCATCGACTGCATCTGTTGCAATGACACCGATCACCTTGGAACGGGTAATGAGGGGAACCACATATGCCGAAGTGGGCCTGCTAAAACTTAACACAATGTTTTTTTTTCTCAAACTTGAGCTTTTTACCTCAGGCACATATTCCGGCCGTCCGGTGTTGGTTACACGGACTAATATGTTACTCAAACGATCGAGCGGTACTTTGTAATTTTTTATCTTTTCCGGAACCTTGCCGTTAAAACCGGTGCCGTGGATATACTCAAGTACGCCCTCGCTTTCATTCACCAGCATGATAATGGCACGATGAATTTGGCAGACGTTGGACAAAATGTTCATGATAACAGTCAAAAGTTGATCGAGATCCAGTACGGAGAGAATCGCCTTGCCCGTCTCATGTAAGGCCAGAAGCTGTTTGATTTTATAATTCAGCTGCAGATTAAGACGATTGACCTCTTCGTATTTTTCTTCAATGAGCTTTTTGTCTTCCTCCATTTCAGTTATGGTCTCAACAAGAACGGATTTAGATGTATAGAATCTTGAAAATATTTCATATAATCTGTTACGTAAAGGCCATTTTAAATGGTATTCACAGTATGGTGCATGGTTAAAATAACAACATTTTTCTTTAAGATCGAGAGGCTGCCCTCCCCATATGAGCGGCAAGTAGCTGTATGTCCCTTGGTTCATCAGACATAAATCTTTTGATAACACCATATTTTTATCCCAGTGTAATCGAATGACGGCGCCGTTTCGCTTAATGTCTAAAACTTCTACTTTCTTACTTCTATTCCATTTGTCATTTAGTTTTTGGGCATGTTTTAAGCCGGTTTTATATGACCAGAACCCCTTGGCGATGATCCTTTGAGCATAGCCAAGAGAGGTTTTTTCAACCGCATATCGGGCGATCTTATAGGCTGCCATCTCATCATCAAGAATTATTCTTGCCCGCTCATATAATTTGGAAGCAACCGCACAAGAGATCCAGTTGTTGGGATCTGTTAAAAAGCGCTCAGGGTCTGAAAGGGCATCGATTTCAGGGTCAAGGTTTGTCAGAAGTCCGGAATAGTCACCGTTGTTGTGTTCCTTTACATAACCCAATATGACTTTTGAATTTAAACAGCTTACTTCCTTTTCCATGACAAAAAAACTCAATGTTTAAGTTGAATGATTTACGATTCGAACTTCACGGCGGTAAAGCCATTCGCTAATAATAGACTAAAAAACCAGATCTCGTACACTTCGCTGTTCTGACATCAAGTCTGCGTATTTGTCTATTAATTTGGGTGATAGCGTCCTGAAAGCCGAAAGACTTTCACTTTGTATGCTAAATATCTGTCTGTCTTTTCCTCTGAAACAAGTGTTAGGAATCAAATCATCTTTTAATGCATGGGCAGGTAGACGAAAAAACGGCATAATGTTTAAAAGAATATCCTGTAATTTTGACGTAGGATTGGATAAGTTATAGATTTCTCTCATATAAGATAAAACTGTGTCAAAGTCAAAATTTTTAGACGGCTGTCGGACAATGTTTTGACCAAAAACACCGTCATCATCAAAAACAACATCCGGCAGAGAGAGTGCGAGGTCATAAATTCTTGTTTTTGGATAAACCCTGCATTCACCGATTTTAAAGACATGTCCTCCCGCCCCCTTGTGTTTAGATAAACGTTTAGCAAAGACAAGACTTTTTTTAAGATCTTCTTCAGTGTCACCCGGATACCCGGCAATCATGAAAACCACCAGAGGGATCTCATTTCTGGCGGCTTCTTTGAATATGGCCATGGTATTTGAGATATATTTTTCATAGTGCGATCTGTCTTTAACCTTCTTCATCCGTCTTAACGTGTGAAAGCTGGCCGACTCAAACCCAAGGGCCAAAACTCCACAACAATCTGATATATCAGATAAAATAGAAGGATCGAGAACATCACAACGGGTCTCAAAATTAACTTTTAAATTTAATAATCGAAGCAAGGGGAAGATATCAAATGATTTAAAAAGAGCATCGCTGACCAGCAGTGTATGTGCCTTTGTCTGATCTAATAAATTATTCAGATCGAGATGGATGATATCGTTGGGAACTTCACTCCTGTAAGGTCGTATAGACGCTTCCATACAAAAATTACATTTATAGGGGCATCCTCTACTAAAAGCGTACGGCAGAATATCGTATCTGTCAGGATGTCTTAACAAGCCGGGGTTTAGCGGCGCTTTTCTACTGAGATCAAAAGGTTTTCCTTTTTGGGTTAAGTGGATCTTTCCGTCTGTCTTCCAGGCCAGATTCGGGATATTGTTGTTGATCGGATTTTGGCCTTTATTTAAAAGTGTGACGATTTCGAGCGCCGGCACTTCGCCTTCTCCCAGCACGATCAAATCCACAGCCGAAGTTCTGGAAAATATCTCCTCATAATATAAGGTCGGGAAGTATCCTCCCAAAAAGATGAAAATATCAGAATCGAACGCTTTGATAAGATTGCATAAATTGATGACTTCTTCTGCTTGGGAAATTGCCGTGCATGAAATACCGACCCCTTTTGGTTTTATTTTGGAAAGGTCTTTAAGAAATTCTTTCTCTATCTGTTCCTTTCCTTTTTTGCCGAGGGGCAAACCATAGTCCATCGGTATGGAGATCACCTTTATTTCTGAGTCCGGCAGGTTAAATTTAACATAGCTGGCAACCTCCATGACGGGCAATGGATAAGCAGGAACATACATTCCCGTATTTTTTGAAATCGGCTCGATAAATAAAATCATCATGTATTTTCCTAAAAGGCGATATTAACGTTTACATCTTTGCGTTAACCAAAGTTAAACTGTGGAAGGTTCCAGCACAGGAATCGATGCTGGTGCTTTGACATCAACGCCAGAAGGAGCGAATAAATTCAATGTCGGGTATTTCTTCCACAAATACCATTCTTCAGGATATTTGTATATGTAATGTTCCATAAATTTCAACACGACCGCTCCAATAGACATATCCATAGACCGCTGAAAACGTGTTGCCATTTCTTCCCATGACGTTACAATAAATTTATATCGGTGCTGTTGATCTCTGTGCATTACGCCAAAAACAATGGCGGCAGTACATCTTTTAGATAAAAGATCGATGGTTTTGTCCAGATGAATCGTTTGGCCCAAAAAATGTATTATTTTATGACGACAGGGCCTCCATTCATCTATTTCATCACACTGGGTGATGACAATTCGATTTTCTCTAAGATCAGTAAAAATGGCCTTTGCGATATTGGGGGTGTGGTCACCATCAATAACTTTTACTGAAAAATTGTCTGCTTGCTGAAAGCATAATTTTCGCAAACGATCTGATGAGAACCTCGCGACAATTGTTACCGGATAGTTTTTTGCACCAAGAAACGCCGGGATAAACTCAAGTCCCCCATAATGACCTGTAACTAGAAGAACGCCGTTTCCTTTGGCAAGCGCTTTTTCCAGTGCTGTCATACCGTCGCTTTCTACATGACTATTGAGGAAGGTTTTCAATGCTTCAGGAGCGGCAAAAGCATTAATAAATTTTTCGTAGTAATGGAATACGATTCCCCGAAACACATTGTTGATTAACGGTCTGATTCCAAATGGGTGCTTATGATCGCTAAAAACGGTGTTAACAGCTGTTTTGATTTGCCAATTTTCATTTTTTTTAAAAAAGAAATAGAGCTTTCCGAGAATGCTGATATAATAAAAAGTTAGCCTTAATCCCAGAATTTTATACATTAAAATGTTAAACCGCCATTGCAGAAAGGAACTTAAGTTTAGACTCATGGTAACACCCCCTGAAAGTTGTAAAAATTTCTCATGTGACAATAAGTCTTGACTTAAAAGAGAATTGATAACATCCAGATGGAAGTGTAGAGTTTAGAAAGCGAGGCGGAAGCAACAGGATGCATTAGAGCTATAGTGATTCGTTACGAAATGTTGGAGCTAAATATTTGATGTCTATCAATCTATTGGTTTAGATTTCTTTCTCTCAAGAAACGTGCCAAATTGTTCAGCTGAAATCGGCGTTTGAAATAAAAACGATTTTTCTTAAAAATGTTTTAACCATATTGCCGCCAATCCTTGTTGTGTGGGCATTTTCATTATTAATGACCGTTCGGTGGAAGGTTTTGTTAAGTTTAAACGATTTGGTAAATCGTGTTCATCTTGGCAGTCGGGGAGTATCTATGCACAGAAAAATGTGCATGGGTGCACATTTTTCTGTGCACTTTGGTGTTCACGCTCTTTAAATGACGCGTCTGCAATTTTATATTGATATGTCTTTTTACATTTTTTTTGTTTAAGTTGCAACTGTGGAACATGGATTTGTTCCTATCTAAGCGGGCGGTTATAATGTTCTCATTAACTTAGGTATAATACTCAATATTGCAGTTTGGCATAGAGTTTGCTAAATTAATAATTTTGTAACGTATAACGCACGATGTTTATCGACGATTTGTTCGCTCGGCCGGATTCGAAAAAACTATTTTAATCGCTTTTAGAATATTGGGATTATTGAGTATGAAAAAAAAAAGATACGATTCTAGTCGTTGACGATGAAAATGGCGTACGTCAGTCATTTAACATGGTCTTAAAGGATGATTATCATGTGCTTCTCGCCGGAACAGGTCAGGAAGCGATGGATATTTTTAAAAAAAACTCGGTAGATTTGATTCTCCTCGACATCCTTATGCCGGACATTAACGGCCTTGAACTCCTTGAAAAACTCGTAGAGACGGATCCGAATACGGAAATTATCATGGTGACCGCTGTCAATGAAATTCAGACGGCAGTACAGGCGATTAAGCTGGGGGCTTACGAATATATCATTAAACCGTTTGCCGTGGACGACGTTTTGACCGTAATTCGGCGGGCTTTAGAAAAGCGAAGCCTTGTGAAAGAGGTGACGTATCTCAGAAACGAACTGGAACGGTATCATCCATTTGAGGAAATGGTGGGTAAAGATAAAAAGATGAGAAAGATCTTTAATTTAATATCGACCATTGCCGAGAGTGACGGAACGGTCTTGATACAAGGAGAAAGCGGAACAGGAAAGGAGCTTGTTGCCAGGGCCATACACAATCGTAGCCACAGAAGGAATCAGCCGTTTGTGGTTGTAAATTGTGCAGCCATACCCGCGACATTGATGGAGAGTAAAATTTTCGGACACAACAGAGGTGCTTTTACCGGTGCAAGCAGTACCCGTATCGGAAAACTGGAGCTTGCCGATACGGGTACGGTGTTTTTTGATGACATTGATCTCCTTGATGTCAACATGCAGGCAAAACTGTTGAGGATTATCCAGGAAAAGGAATTTGAAAGACTCGGCAGTACGAAGGTTGTCGAAATCGATGTCAGGTATGTTGCGGCGTCTAATAAAGATATTAAGCAGTTGATTTTAAAGGGTGAATTTCGTGAAGACCTCTATTATCGGCTCAATGTTTTTCCGATATGGCTTCCGCCTTTGAGAGAGAGAAGGGATGATATTCCCCTGCTGCTGGGACATTATTTGGATTTAAACTCCACTGAGACCGGTAAGCCACCAAAAATGTTTGCCGAAAAAGCGATTAAAACGTTAATTGAATACGATTGGCCCGGGAATGTTCGAGAGCTTAAGAATCTGGTGGAAAGAATGTTTACCATTACAAAAGGTCCGATCATCCATCTCGAAAATAATGCGGCCTATAATATCGGCAAAAAAAAAATTAAGGACATGCCCCTTAAAAAGGCCGTAAGCATATTTGAGAAAAAGTATATTTCTGATGTCCTGGAAAGCGTAAACGGGAATAGAACAAAAGCGGCCAAAAAACTCGGCATTCATCGTAATACCCTGTTGACAAAAACAAACGGTTTTGGTCTTTAATGACGTTTTTTTGTTGATAAACAGGACAGACGGCCTGTCAAGGAACCGATACCCCAACCATCAATTCATAAAAATCTGTGCATCAATACACAGAAAAAAGTTGCACTTTTGGATTTGATGGCAGAAAAACAGATCAAAAATCAATTCCTCTAATCCTTAACAACCTCGTAAACATCTGTTTCCCGTTCTTTCAACAGCACCAGAGGGTAAGGGCGCGGGTCCGGTTCCAGTTATAAATAATGTCATCATAATAAAAATATGGGTGCAAAACTGGAGTTTTTA
>JASFGF010000008.1:0-20503 GCA_050123915.1 Desulfobacterales bacterium
CCACCAAAAGAACATACAATTTAACGTCTTTGTATTTTGATGGTAATGGGGACAATGGATACAGTAGAATCGTAACAGAACCATCACCAGGAAAATGCATGCAATAATATATATGATTAACCATACAATCGATTTTTCGACGATAGCGATGCAGGCAGTAAGAAACGGTACGGAAGCAACTATATTCCAATAAAGAAAATCCAAAAATGTGTGTCGGGTCTTTAACGGGGTTTCAGTGGGATTCATATTTTTTCTCCTTTTGAAGTTCAACATCAATTGTTCTTGACCTTCACCGAAGTTGAGCGATTCATTGTATGGAAAACCCCCCCAGCTTGGTTTCAAGGTATTCGGCAATCCCTTCTTGTCCCCCTTCACGTCCCAATCCGCTTTCCTTCATACCGCCAAAAGGGGCTGCGGCTGCTGTCGGATTGATATCGTTAATGCCGACAATACCGAAACGGAGCTTTTCGAACATGCGCATGGCAAGAGAAAGATCACGGGTATACACATAAGATGCCAGGCCGTAATGGGTATCATTGGCCATGCGCAACACAGATTCTTCAGAGTCAAAGGTAATGATGGGAGCCACCGGTCCAAATGTCTCTTCTCTATAGATCAACATTTCCGGTGTGACATCGCTTAGAACCGTAGGCGCGTAAAAAAATCCTTTATCGAGGTTGTCGTCCGTGAGTCGTTTTCCGCCGCAAACCAAAGTCGCGCCTTTTTCCAATGCATCTGTCACCTGTCGGTCAACCTTCTCCAAGGCTGCGGCGTTCACCAATGGTCCAATGCTCACACCCTTTTCAAATCCGCTGCCTGCACGCATTTTTGACACACGGTTTTTGAATTCCTCGATAAACGGCCCAACGATACGATGATGAACGAAAATTCTGTTTGGACTGATACAGGCCTGTCCGGTATTCAGAAACTTGACCAGCACGGCGCCCTTTGCAGCATATACCGGGTCGGCATCTTCAAAAACAATAAACGGAGCATGGCCACCGAGTTCCAGAGAAACACGCTTGATCTGTTTGGCTGCGTTTTGGCTCAAAAGCTTTCCAACACCGGTGGAGCCGGTAAAGGTAATTTTAGAAACAAAAGGATGCGTAATGAACGTTTCGCCAATGGGAGCAGGGTTTAATGCCGTAACAAGATTCACCACACCGGCAGGAATTCGCGCTTTTTCAAATATTTTAAACATTTCAACGGCGCACAAAGGTGTTGCTTCCGCCGGTTTCAACACTACGGTACATCCGGCAGCCAGTGCCGGGGCGACTTTTCGGGTAATCATGGATATCGGGTAGTTCCAGGGGGTAATGGCTGCTACCACCCCTACCGGCTGACGGATCACAATAAACCGCTGATCCGAGCGGGGAGCCGGAATCGTCTCTCCGTAAACCCGTTTGGCCTCTTCCGCATACCAGCGCAAGAAATCCGCACCGTATTGTACTTCCCCCATAGCAGCCTTTAAGGGTTTGCCCTGTTCCTCGGTCATCAGTCGTGCCAGATGTTCTTTTTGCTCCATCATCAACTGATATGCCGTGTAAAGGTATTCTGATCGTTGATAGGCGGTCAGGCCGGACCAGGATTCAAGGGCCCCATGGGCTGCTTCGATGGCTTGCCGGGCATCATCTTGATTTCCATCTGCAACTTCTCCGATTTTTTCATTGTTTGACGGATTGTGGACGGGAAAAATCGAACCGCTGACAGCATTGATCCAATGCCCGTTAATGTACATCATGGAAATCCTCCTTTAGAAACAGAGATCCGGTGCAAATTGTTATGTTCTATCGCAGCATGTTTAAAATTTTACTTTCGGAGCTGCTTTTTCCGCCTCCGGCACTTCATAATACGCTGCGCTAGAAACGCCTGCAATCATAGCATAAAACTTTCCAAAAAATGTCCGGATATATGTGTTCAGCGTTTGAACAGATTCATTGTATCGTTTTCTTTCCACAGCAATCCTGTTCTCAGTTCCTTCCAGACTGTCCTGAAGTTTAAGGAACGATTCATTGGCTTTGAGTACGGGATATCTTTCCTGAAGCAAAAGAAGCCTTGAGAGGACACCTTCGAGCTGGTTTGAGGCTTTTACTTTGTCTTTTACATCCTTTGCCTGAAAGTATAATGTCCTGGCCTGGGCGATATTTTCGAACAGCTCTTTTTCATGGGCTGCATACCCTTTTACCGTTTCAACCAGATTGGGAATCAAATCGTATCTTCTTTTTAACTGGTTTTCCACCTGAGCCCATTTTCCCTTAACGTTTTCATCCATGGCGATGACCCGGTTATAACCGGCGATAATCTTGCCGAACATCATAAAACCGACCAGTACGACGATTCCCACGATAATGAGTATGGTTTTCAATTTTTTGGACATAATGATCCTCCGATATATAACAAGTAAATATTATTAAAACTTAGTACATGTATTCTTAAATATGCTCACGTTTTTATAACTTGGCTTTTTCATTCTATGGATGCGAAAGTTAAGGTATTTTATCAATTTTATTATAAATGACCGTGCTGAAAGCACGTTCCTCAACTTTAGCTCACTTTAGGCACTTCAAACTTCAAACTTTTGGACTTCAGCTTATACGGACCGGTGTCCAGATAAAATGCGTCATCGTATTTATGAATCAGAACACTTATCTGCTCTAACTACCATCCGCCGGACGCTCCCCCCCCACCAAAACCTCCACCGCCGCCACCACCGAAACTACCGAATCCACCGCCGCCGAAACCGCCGCCGCCGCCCCATGAACCTCTTCTTCCACCCATGGAAGATAATAAAAAGAACAGCAAAAATGCTCTTGGATTTTTAATAAACAGTATTCCCATGACAATGAGAAACACGATGCCGATGATGGTGGAAAGGGGATCGGTGGATTTGTCCTTTCCTGTAGGCGAAGTTTGGTAGTTTATCGAAGGCATTCCTTCTATTTTAACACCGGCATCTTCGGCAATTTTATTTGCCATTGCAAGGGTGGCTGCAAAAATACCGTTTGAGTAGTCGCCCTTTCTGAAAGAAGGCACCAACAAATCTCGACCCAGGCTGCCCACAAGACTGTCCGGAAGCACACCTTCGAGTCCGTACCCGACCTCGATCCTGTACTTTCGATCGTTCACTGAAATAAGGAACAGTACCCCGTTATCCTTTCCTTTTTGACCCAGTTTCCATTTATCATGGGCAATGGTTATTGAAACGTCTTCGATGGATTTGCCTTCGAGACTCGATAGGGTCAAAACAACCATTTGAGCGGTTGTTTTCTGCTCGAGTTCCTGAAGATATCCGTTCAATCGGTTTTCTGTCACATCATCGACAATGCCTGCCAAATCAACCACATATCTTTGTGGTTGATCCGGAATATCGGCCGACAAGGCAACAGATACAACCAGCAAGCAAATAATAACAGCAGCTATTAATGATTCAGGTTTAGTCCTTAATGGCATCCGTAATATCTCCCAGTTTCTCGATCGCAATATAGTAATCTCTAAAAATAGCGTTAAGCTCTTTAATCACCATTTTTGTTTTTTGTCTTTTTTGCTTTAAAACCGTTTTAAATACCTGGGTATCGACACCGGAGGTTTCAGAAAGAACTGTTAAAACCGCTTCATTTTTTAAAGGGGGTTCCTTGCCAAGGATGAGGATAATACCCCTGAAAAGGGGAATATATCCTGAAATGGTATTGATAAACAGATCTGTAAGAATTTTGGCATCGCCTGAAGAAGAGAGATAGCCCTGCCTGAGACCGATTAATCTGGCTTTTAATTCTCTTTCGCACTGTAGCCTGAGATCCGATTTGTCGATCACAAGATTTTGAAAGAGATCTTCTCCAAACATGGTTTCATGAAGCAGCCTTATATTCAGAAACTCAATGGGAAATACATCAAGAGAATTTTGTATGTATTCCGATGTCATAATCAACGGTGATGCAATTCTTTTTTTACCGTAGGTTTTCCCCAGCGGCGCCAAAAGCTCAAGAAATTTTAAATCCATTGCATGAAGAACAAATACGGAATTGACATCGGATGTTGCAGGATCGAAATCATCGGTTAATGCGCTTCCGGTAATGGTTATGGAATGAATTTGATCGTTATGGCGCATTAACACGTCATCCTGAAAGGGTTTAAACCTTTCAGCAGCCATATGGTTTAACGTCGGCTCAGTCATATAAATCTCCTTTTATTGAATGGGCAAAGAAGTGTCCTTAAAACAGGTCCATTGAACATCAACATTATTTTTTACCACCGATGCCATATGCCCGTTAAAATAAAAATGTTCTACCACCCAATCATGTTCTCTGTAATCTACGACAAGATGCCCATCGTCGATAATTCGCTTTATCCGGCATTTTAACAAATCCCGAATGCCGGTGCCTGAAGCCTTGAGTACCGATTCTTTGGATGTCCAGTATCGAAAAAAAAGAACGGTTTTATCGGCACTTGAAAGTTTCCATTCGTTCTCACGGGCCGTTTTTCTATACAGCGCCTCTTTAATGGGACGAATTTTTTCCAAATCAATACCGATCCTTTCCCGGGAAATGACTCCGGCGACATATCCGGTTTTGTGGGTTACAGACCAGTAATTTCCATTAAAGGGCAAAGGAACACCATTTTCATCTTTTTTAAGATCACCGAGTTGAATTTGGCGCTTTTGTGCGGATACTTCAAGAGCCCTTCTGGCATGTCTGCTGAGAAAGGAAACTTTTTCTCTTCCCGTAAGCTGCTGTTTTTGGTTTGGAACAGCAAGAATGACCGGATAAATCAAATGCTTTTGCATGGCATCCAAGATAATAAGACTCCATCTATACTGATATGCTGACTTTGATATCAAAACACAAAAAAGTTTCAAGTGCCTAAAGTGAGTTAAATTTATGGAATTTTTTGGCCAATTATATTTTAATGACAGCGCATTAGCGCAACCTCAAATTTAGGCACTTAATAGAAGGTTTCTACTCTTTTCCCTTTGAGCCTTCAGCCTTGAGCTTTCAGCTTTTTTTACGCTTTAGCTTCAATGCCTCTTCATAAACATCGTTTTTGGAAAAACCGTATTTTTGGGCTATAATTCTGGAAGCCTCGGATATTTTACACCCTTTCTTACCCAGCGCTTCTGCCAATTCAGCGCGTATGACATCCTTTGAAACATCCTTTTTTTCTTCACAGCCTTTCACGAGAAGCGTGCATTCACCTTTTACAGCAGGACGATGGGATAACGAATCTATGAGCTCTGATAAACGGCCTCTTAAAAATTCTTCGTGCAGTTTGGTCATCTCCCTGCAAAGCACGCCATATCTGTCTCCCATGACATTGATAATTTCCTCAATAAAAATCAAAATGCGTCCGGGATTTTCATAAAATATAAGGGTTTTTTTCTCACCGGCAAGTTCTCGAAGCTGTTTGAGTCGCTTTGTCTTTTTCTTGGCACAAAACCCGATAAAAATAAAGGAATCCGTGGGCAGCCCGGAAACGCTGAGTGCAGCAACACCGGCAGAGGCGCCGGGAATGGGTATGACCCTTATCCCCTGTTTAACGGCAGTTTGAAGCAGTATATAGCCCGGATCCGAAACGGTGGGTGTACCGGCATTGGACACCAGTGCTATGGATGATCCGGTTTCTATCCGTTCAATTAATAACGGTGTTTTCTCTTTTTCATTATGCTCATGGTAAGAAACCAGACGATTCTTGATATGGTGATATTTCAGCAGCTTTCCCGTATGCCGTGTATCTTCTGCAGCGATAAGATCAACCTGATCGAGGATATATAGCGCCCTTAGGGTGATATCCTCCATGTTTCCGATAGGGGTGGCCACAACATAAAGCGTTCCCCGACCCGGTGTATTTTTGCTACTATCCATAGGCGAGTTCAAAGGCATTTTTTATGATTTCTATTTGAGGATTTTCTTTTGCCAAACTGAGGGAAACAACATCAAACCTTGCTTTGACATGGGTCTGCTTTGTGGCTTTAAGGTAGTAAAGGGCAACCATGGAAATTTTACGTTGTTTTTTAGGGGTTACCGCCCATTTTGGGTTTCCGAAAACATGGGTTTTTCTGGCCTTGACTTCAACAAAAACCAGCGCCCCCTTTTCTTTGGCAATAATATCGATTTCTCCTAACTGGTTGCGGTAATTCTGTTCTAAAATTTTGTACCCGTTTTTTTTAAGGTGTCTTGCAGCTAACGACTCGCTGTCTTTACCGAATTGCTGCCGCTTATTTAGCATTTTGGCACCCTTATCGTTTTACGAAATTGAACTCAGATATTGAATACTTAGGTTATTATATCGCCAAAAGGATTACAGGTGTTCTTTAACCCCTTTAAAGCTTCTTCTGTGAATCGGACAGCATCCGAATTGTTGGATCGCTTGTTTATGTGCCTTTGTGGGGTATCCTTTGTGTTTTGAAAATCCAAACAGAGGGTAATCCTGGTGGTATCTCTCCATCAATCTGTCACGGGTGACTTTTGCAACGATTGACGCAGCGGCTATGGAAACACTGAGGGCATCACCTTTGGGTATCGCCTCTTGTGGCAGATCTGACGAGATCGAAAATGTGCCGTCAATGAGCAGGCAATCCGGCTGGGGGGCGAGGTTTTCAACGGCCATGGCCATGGACAAGAGAGCTGCTTGAAGAATGTTGATACGATCTATTTCAAACGGATCAACGATGCCGATCCCAACGGAAACGGCAAGATCATATATTTCTTCGTAAAGGGTATCACGTTTTTTGGGAGTTAATTTTTTTGAATCGAATATTCCGGGAATCTGCAAAGAAATCGGAATAATAACCGCCGCAGAAACCACCGGACCGGCCAGGGGTCCCCGGCCGGCTTCATCAATACCTGCAATTTTTGAAAAGCCTTTTTGAAAAGCCTTTTTTTCGAATAGCCACAGGTCTGGTCCCATGAAATCCCAGAAAATAACAACTTGAATATGTTGTCAATTAGTTGATACGACGCTCTTTTATCCTTGCTGCTTTGCCCCTTAGCTTGCGCAGATAATAGATTTTTGCCCGGCGCACACGTCCGTGGGCAATGACCTCTATTTTATCAATCACAGGGGAATGCAGCGGAAAAATACGTTCAACCCCTATGCCGTATGAAACCTTCCGAACGGTAAATGTCGCATGGGCGCCACCACCCCGTTTGCTGATCACAACGCCTTGAAAAGCCTGGATACGCTCTTTTTCACCTTCTTTTATCTTTACATGAACTTTAACGGTATCTCCTGCGGCAAAACTCGGTATATCAAGCCGCATCATCTCTCTTTGTAGCTGATCTAATCTTTCCATATTCATCTCCAAACTGTATTTTATTCTTTTTTCCCAAAAATTCTGTCGAGAATGACCGCAGCAGCGGACCTTACAGACAGGTGATTGTAATCTGTATTCCCTAAAACCGGATCAAGAACATAGTCGGCCTCAGCCATAAAATTTTCCGAAAGCCCCCATCCGGTGCCCAGTATCAGGAGGTACAAGGACCCATCTTGCAGCATCTTATGGAACCGTTTAAAACTGATATTGCGGGGACTGTGACCGGCGCTGGTGACCACCGTTTTCGGAGAATCTCCGCCGCTTTTACGTATATGCTCTATAACCTCTTTCAGAGAATTTTTAATGACGATCAGTTTCAGCGCTTCTTTTCGTTTTGGATTATACGTCGCGCCTGTTCCTTTTAACCAATGTGAAACAATTTTTTCAACCAGTTCTTTTTGATCAGAAAGTGGTGTTACCACATAAAACGATCGTACGCCATATGTTTTTGCTGATCTGGATATATCATGCAGATCAAGATTCGTTACCGCAGAAGCGATCGTGTCACCATGCTTATTGACCACCGGATAGTGCACCAGGGCCATATAAAGATTGGTTGTGTATGATTTTTTCAATATCAACACACCATTTTTTCAGAATTTGTATCTCCTGTTTGCTCAAGGCTCTGTTCTCCAACAGATCCGGTCTTTTCAGAAACGTCCGGATCAGCGATGCTTCAAGCCTCCAGTTCTCAATTTTTTGGTGGTCTCCCGACAACAGAATTTCGGGAACATCATGTCCTTCAAAGCTTCTGGGGCGCGTATATTGTGCATATTCTAAAACACTACCTGAAAAGGAATCCTTTTCAGCAGATTCCTCGCCGCCGAGTATGCCGGGAATCAGTCGGGTTACTGCATCGATAACCACCATGGCAGCCAACTCGCCTCCGGTAAGAACATAATCACCGATGGAAATTTCATCATCGATGAAATCAAGACAAATCCGTTCATCTACACCCTCGTAACGACCGCAGATGAGAATAAGTCCATCCGATGACGACAATTCATGAGCCACACTCGAATCAAAGCGTCGCCCCTGAGGTGTTAGCAGAATCTTTTTCGATAAAGGTGCTTTTGTCGTTGCTGCCCGGATAGCAGCGGCCAGCGGTTCGGGTTTCATGACCATTCCACAACCCCCGCCATATGGCCTGTCATCCGTTACACGGTGCTTTCCTTTAGCAAAATCTCTAATATCTATGGCAGATACCCGAATCTTATTTCGGTCTATTGCTCTTCTGATAATTCCGTGTTCCCAAAAAGGATTGAACATTTCCGGGAATATCGTAAGGGCTATGAAATTCATTCCAACCCTTCGGGCAACTCCACACGCATGGTTTTGTTCTCGAAATCTATTTTTAACACCACCGATTCAATGGCCGGAATCAGTATTTCAGTGCTGTCATCTTTCGTTTTATTTTTGACGATATATACGTCGTTACTGCCGGTTGATATGATCGATTCAACACGGCCGAGGTATTGATTGTCGGTTGTAAAAACTGAGAGCCCGATAATGTCTACCCAGTAATAGACGCCTTCTTCGAGTTCAGGCAGAGCGATCCGTTCGATGAATAGCTCGGCCCCAATCAGGGTTTCGGCCGTATTACGGTCCTCAATACCCTTAAATGATAGAAGGATGGATTTGCCGTGAGGTTTGGCCCATTTTACAGCAAAATGTTTTTCTACTTTTCCGGCATGGATGGCAAGGATCAAACGACCTGGTTTGAAAACGGACACGGATTCAGCGTAAGAATGGACCTTAAGGTTCCCTTTTACGCCGTGGGCGCCAACGATTTTGCCAACAGGAAGAAACCCATCTTTTCCCACGACACTATTCGATAATTTCAAGAACCGATCGTTTTTTTAGTTTGGCAGAAGCAGCGCTTAATATGGTCCGCATGGCCCGTGCCGTTCGGCCCTGTTTCCCAATTACCTTTCCCAAGTCCTCTTTTGCCACTTTGAGTTCTAATACCGAGGTCTGGTTACCTTCTACCTCTGAAACTTCAACCAGTTCTGGATTGTCCACCAACGCCTGAGCAATATATTTAATCAGCTCTTTCATAGCTCCATCTCCTTTGTAGGCTTATGAGCGTTAGAGGTAAAGATTCTATGCAAGATTAACAAAAAAACCTTCTTTTTTCAAAAGGCTTTTCACAGTGTCTGTAAGAATGGCGCCTTGATCAATCCAGTACTTAATTCTCTCTTGTTTTAAAACGACCTTGGCCGGATCTAACAATGGATTGTATGTGCCGACATTTTCCAGGAATTTACCATCACGAGGGCATTTGGTGTCCGCCACAACAATTCGATAAAAGGGTCTTTTTTTTGCGCCGTGCCTGGCCAGCCTGATTTTAACTGACATTTAAATTTCTCCTTCAAAACGACGGCATACCCGCCCCAAACCCGCGCATGCCACCTTTGTTTATCTTTTTAATCATTTTCATAACCTGATTATAATTCTTAAGCAATTTATTTATATCCTGGACACTGGTTCCGCTGCCTTTGGCGATTCTTTTACGGCGGCTTCCCTTGATTAGCGTATGCTGACGCCGTTCCTGCGGTGTCATGGAATTAATGATCGCTTCGATCTTAATCAGCTCTTTATCGTCAACTTCTAAGTTTTTGAGTTGCTTCATCTGGTTCATACCGGGAATCATCTTAATAATGTCCGACATAGAACCCATTTTCCTAACTTGAACCATTTGATCACGAAAATCTTCCAGTGTAAACGCATTTTTTCTTAATTTTTTTTCGAGTTCGGCGGCTTTCTTCTCGTCAACGACAGACTGAGCCTTTTCTATGATGGTAAGGACGTCACCCATCCCAAGAATTCTTGAAGACATCCTGTCAGGGTGAAACAGCTCCAGGTCACTCAGTTTTTCACCAACACCAATAAATTTTATGGGTTTGTTGGTTATAGATTTGATAGACAGGGCTGCCCCGCCACGTGCATCACCATCCATCTTTGTGAGTACAACACCACCAATGTCGAGGGTATTGTTGAATGACTTGGCGATATTTACAGCATCCTGACCCGTCATGGCGTCGGCCACAAGAAGAATATCAGAGGGTTTTACCTCATCTTTGATACGGCAAAGCTCTTCCATCAACGCTTCGTCGATGTGCAACCGTCCGGCCGTATCGATTAATACGGTATCGCATCCTGTTTGGTGCGCTGTTGTTCTGGCTTCCTGGCAAATTTGTATTGGATTCATGTCTGTGCTGGAAGGAAATACCGGAACAGACAATTGTTCACCCAATTTAGTTAACTGATCAATGGCGGCAGGACGGTACACATCTGCCGGAACCAAATAAGGTTTTCTTCCCTTTTTTCGCAAAAAAACGGCGAGCTTACCTGCTGTCGTCGTTTTACCGGATCCCTGTAGCCCAACCAGCATTATCGATACAGGCACCGACCCGGAGAGGTTCAAGTCTTCGAGCATGCCTCCCATGAGTTTTGTCAGCTCATCATTGACGATCTTTATGACCTGCTGGCCGGGAGTCAGGCTTGACATAACCTCTTGGCCGAGCGCACGCGCTTTAATACCGCTGATAAAGCTTTTTACGACCTTAAAGTGCACATCGGCCTCGAGAAGCGCCATCCTGACTTCTCTAAGTCCTTCCTCGATATTTTTTTCCGTTAATTTGCCGTGCCCTTTGAGCTTTTTAAATACGGCATTTAACTTGTCGCTTAAATTATCAAACATAAAAGTATCAATAAAATCTAAATTTTAAAAACCTTGAATGTAATCGTAAAATAATGCTATGTCAAGATTAATTAAAACAATAACACGATATTAATCAGTGTCCATCCATAAATGAAGATTTTTGTTCACGATCAAGGCATGCGAAAAAAATAGCCACCCCGTTGAAGTACCGGGACAAGTCGGCATATAATTGATATTTCGAGGATTATTTTTTGAGCATAACACAGAGATTGGGCAAAAATACCATTTATGGATGGACACGAGTGAGCAATATGTTACCCCAAACAGACATCAAAGAACTCACAAAAGATGAACTTATTTTATGGCTTAAATCAAGGGATATCAAGTCTTATCGTGCCAATCAGATCCTAAAATGGATCTATCTTCGACAGGCAGATACCTTTGACGTGATGACCGATATTAAAAAGGAGATCCGAAAGCGACTTTCGCAACATTTTTCTATCCATCGCCTTGAAAAGGCACGTATCGAAACATCACAGGATGGTTCGAAGAAGTATCTTTTTAAACTCAGAGACGGTAAACATGTCGAAAGTGTGCTCATTCCGGAAAAGGATCATTATACACTCTGCATATCAAGTCAGGTCGGCTGTGCACAAGGCTGTCTATTTTGTCTGACTGCAAAAGGAGGGTTTATAAGAAATCTCACAAAAGGCGAAATCATTGCTCAAGTTCGCGATGTTGCATACGTTATCGGCGGGTCAAAACGTCTCACCAATATTGTCATGATGGGGATGGGGGAACCTCTGGCCAATCTTTCCAATGTTGTCGGTGCCATTCATATCATTACCGACAAGGATGTCGGACTCGGATTTTCAAGCCGCAGGATAACCGTATCAACAGCGGGTCTTGTTCCAAAGCTTTCCGATCTGGGACGTGAAACAACGGTTAATCTGGCCATATCATTAAACGCCACAGAGAACAAAACCCGTGACATGCTGATGCCCATCAATCGAAAATACCCTATCGAAAACCTTCTCAATGCCTGTGCCAGGTATCCTCTAATGACCCGCAGAAAAATCACGTTTGAATATATTCTGTTAAAAGGAATAAATGACTCTGAAGAAGACGCAAAGCGACTGGTCAGGTTGCTGAGACCGATAAAGGCAAAAATTAATCTTATCCCCTTTAACACCCACGAAGAAAGTCGATTCGAGTGTCCTGAAGAATCCGTAATCCTTAAATTCAAAGATATCTTAAGCAACAACAATTATACGGCCATTATCCGCCACAGCAAGGGACAAGACATTTCTGCGGCCTGCGGCCAACTCAGGGCGAATATGATATTATAATGGTCGATAGAGTATCATTCAGTTACTGGATCAGAAAGTGCTTGATTTCTTTCGGCGGGACACCGATGACTCGGACAATATCATGCCCTTGGGGAGTGGTCACCGAAACGTCGACTGGCGTGATTTCCGGAGCCTTGCTGTAGCCAACGCATATAGAAGCTGCCAGTATCCTGAGGTCCTTGCTGCCGTCATTGGGCATTAAAACGATAGGGCCTGGAATTTTCTTTACTTTGATCATGGTGTCCAGATTCGGGTCATGGTATTTTTTTATATCTTCATTATCTTTCTGGGTTCGTCCCACGATAATTTTTGTGGTGTTGTTTAACCGCAAATGCCGCCCATGTTTTAAAAGATAGAGCTCCCTTTCGGCATAGGTGTCCTGATGGTCAAAAAGATCTTTGAGCCGTGATGCATAACCTTTATCTGTTAGTAGACAACCTCCGGCAGGAGACGGATAGTTTTTAATTCCATATTCTTTGGCGAGTTTTATCTGAGGCTTTCGGGATCTGCCTGATATGTCCATCAGCAGCTCTTTATTAACCAACCCCTGTTGTTCGGGGATGGTTTCAGGAAGCCTTTTGGCGCTTAAAGGGCGCAGAATATAACCATCAAAGCCGGATTGTTTTTCCACATAACGTAGAGAATTCATGGTTTGAGACATGGGGCGCTGACCCAGCACTTCGCCGCTGAAAAGAAAATCAAATCCTTTTTCTTTCATTATCTTTCCCGCCAGGTTGAACATCAACGCGTGACAGTCCATACACGGATTCATATGTTTTCCATAACCGCAATGCGGATCTGTCAACATCTTCAAATAGATCTGCGTTATATTTTTAACCATGAGCGGTATTCCGGTAGTTTTGGAGGCCTGCTTGGCCTTTTCAGATGAAAAAAACGGGGTTTCAAAGGTGACCCACTGAACCTTTATTCCCTGTTTTCGCAGCAGCATGCCTGACAGCATGCTGTCCAATCCCCCGGAACAGAGCCCTAAAGCGCTCACTTTTTTTAATGATAGATTCATGATATACGGAAACTCAAAAACTTGAATGAGAGCAACATTACCGCTTCAGGTATGATTAAATTTTTGCTGAAGCTCCCTTGAAATAGATTTGTTTCACAAGTTTCAACGAACCTGCAAAGGAACAACCATGCCGAAAAAAAAAACATTAAGTAAAGATAAGGCCCGAGCTGTAAAAATTCAACGCATGCTCAAAAAAACCTATCCTGAAGTCAAAACCCAGCTTCGTCACGCCAACCCATTTCAACTTCTTGTGGCAACCATACTATCTGCTCAATGTACGGATAAACAGGTTAATGGCGTCACAAAAGAATTATTTAAAAAACTAAGAACTCCCCACGATTTTGCAAGTGTCTCCAACGAAGCACTTGAAGCGTTGATTCGACCTACCGGCTACTTCCGAAACAAGGCAAAGAATATCAAAAACTGCTCAAAAAGTCTTCTGGAAAAATATGACGGTCAGGTTCCTCAAACTTTGGATGAACTGGTAAAACTTCCCGGTGTGGGACGTAAAACCGCCAATGTGGTCCTTGGCAGTGCATTTAATATTGATGGTATTGTTGTGGACACACATGTGGCAAGAATTTCAAAAAGGCTCGGACTTACTAATAGTAACAACCCGGTTAAAATAGAATATGACCTGATGGAAATTATTCCAAAAAAAAATTGGAACGTATTTTCTTTGCAGTTGATTTATTTCGGAAGGGCCATATGCAAAGCGAGAAAGCCGCTGTGTCCCATCTGTCCGATTTATGATCTGTGCGATTTTCCTGATAAAATTCTCAAGCCGGGATGAGCGGATGAGCTGGTCGAAATAAATGTTATTAAGATTTTCGGTCCAGGACTTCTCGGATTTTTCCTGCCATTTCCGCAATGCGGACCGGCTTGCCGATTAAGGCGCCAATCCCCAGATGCCTGGTATTATCTTCCGTTATTTTTTCATTGAATCCGGTACATAAAATAACCGGAATATCGGACCGGATAAGACGTATTTCCCTGATCAATTCCATCCCTGTCATTTTGGGCATGGTTTGGTCGGTGATCACCAGATCAAAGGTTTTAGGCGCCTTTTGGAATGTCTCAAGCGCTTTAACGCTGTTTAACACCGAAATGACTTGATAACCGAGTCTTTCCATCATTAAATGCATCATTTCAAGCACATCTTCTTCATCATCCACCAGTAACATCGTCTCATTGCCGGATGGCAGGGGTACTTCGGTGGATATTTCAGACATGTGCCCGGATTGGACAGCGATCAGAGGCAGATAAACATCAATTGTTGTCCCCTGATCCGGGTCAGAGGAAATACAAGTCATCCCTTTATAGCTTCGAATAATTTCATGTACAATATTTAGCCCCATACCGGTCCCTTCATTCCGGCCACTGGTATGATATTGTGAATCGAAAATGTGCTTGATTTCAGTTTGCTCGAAGCCGGGGCCTGTATCTTTAACCGTCAGCTTCAGGTAACATCCAGGGTCTAAATCTATTTCAGAGGGCAGATCGCTGGGAGTCAGATCCGCTTCTTGGAGGATGATTTCCAGTTCACCACCTTTTTCTTCCATAACCTGATATGCGTTGGTACAAAGGTTCATCAAAATCTGCTGAATCTCAGATGGATCAGCCGCCACAGGACCGCAGGTGGTGTCTATTTCATGGCGTAATGCAATGGTCGCCGGCAGCGACGCCCTTAACAGCTTCAGTGTTTCTTTTATAATATACTGAATCTTTAAGGGCTTTTTGTTTTGCTCCCCTTTGGTACTGAAATTTTGAATCTGCTGAATCAAATCTTTGGCCCGATCAGCAGCTTTAAGGACAGCTTCCAGGTTTTTTTTTGTTTTGCTGTTTTCAGATACATCATACATGCACATCTCGGTGTATCCGATAATAGGAAAAAGGATATTGTTAAATTCGTGTGCAATCCCGCCTGCCAGGGTCCCGATGGATTCCATCTTTTGGGCCTGTTGAAGCTGCTTTTTAAGTTCGGCTTTTTCTTTCTCCAATGCACTGATTCGCAATGCCATATTGACCTGAACCGCCAACTCTGCTTTGTCTATGGGTTTTCCCAAAAAACCCGCCGCCCCGGTCTCCAATCCCTTAACATAGGTTTTGGGATCGGATCGGATATCGGTCATTAAAAGAATCGGGATATGTTTTGTGTTTTTTTTAGATGTCAATGTTCTGCACACTTCGTAACGATCTATCTCTCCTATTTCAAGATCCAGAAGAACCATTTCCGGAGATTCGGCCTTTATGCTTTCTATCCCTGCAATTCCCGATTGAACAGGAATGACAAGACAATCAGGAATTAAATCCTCCAAAAAGGTCGACATCGTATTCAGATCGTCATTTTTATCACTCATCACCAATATTTTTTTCATAGGTCACCATGGTACTTATTAGCGTTTTATAAATATATACATCAATTCCTGAACTCCTGGAATTCTTTTAAAAAACATCCTTTTTGGCAAACGATTGTATCTGATTTTTTGTATAACCGAATTCTTTAAGGATTGAAACCGTACTTTCTCCAAAACCTTTCGGCAGCGTTCGAATCGAACCCGGTGTTTCACTCAGCTTAATCGGCGTCCCAAGGGTTGCGGTCTCTTTTCCGTTCTTTTGACTCATGCCCACGACCATTTCTCTCTCCCGAAAAAAGGGGTCCTCCAGCACTTCTTTAAGCGTTTGAATTCGTCCCCAGCACACATCAAGATCTGCAAGTTCGGTTTCCCACTGGTCAAGCGTTTTTTTCTTAAACGTTCTGCGCATAAAACCGATGATCTCTTTCCGGCGTTCTTCATCATACTGGAGTGCCCCATACTCCGGAACACCCATGTGATCACAAAGATTTTTCCAAAAACGATTTTCCACAGCACCGATGGAAATGTATCGTCCATCGGCGGTTTCATAGGTGTTATAAAAAGCATACCTGTGGGAAAGCATGGAATCACCGCGTTTCGGGAATTCTCCTGTGCGTTGATGTAAAAAAAGGGCCAGTGATAAAAAGCTTACCATTGTGTCTGTCATGGAGATATCGATATGTTGACCTTTTCCGGTCCTTTCCCTGGCCCACAGCGCCAGAAGGATTCCAATGGCAGCGTTCATTCCTCCCCCTGCAATGTCCCCAATCTGGACACCCGGTATGGAGGGGGGTCGATCCGGTTCACCCATAAGATCAAGAACACCCGAACAGCCCAGAAAATTCACATCGTGTCCGGCTCGATTTCGGTAGGACCCGCTTTGACCGTACCCTGTAATGGAACAGTAAATAATGTTTGGATTGATGTTACGTACCGTATCATAGTCAATTCCGAGTCTGTGGACAACCCCCGGCCGAAACCCCTCCAGCAAGACATCCGCTTTATTGATCAGACGGGAAAAAATCTCTTTGCCTTCCCGGGTTTTCAAATTTAAGGACATGTGCTCTTTGTTTCGATTGACCTCGGAAATGAAGAGGTCGTCAGATAAAAAACGTTTGTCTTCCACCGAAATCACACGCGCACCATGGTCAGCAAGGATCATGGAACAAAACGGCCCGGGAAGCAGACGCGACAGATCCAGAACCAATATTCCGGACAAAGCGCCGTTATTTTTTATGTTTTTCTTGCCCATGGATTTCCTCTGACACCTTACTTAAGTTTCGCATCCTTAAACTCAGCTGAAACAAGTTCCCCCACAAAGCTCCCGACCACGACTTTACTCTTTATTTTTACTGGAATTCGTCGTTTATCCGCAGTGACCCACATTTGAATCTTAGCGTTCTTGCTTTTTTCAAATACACCCCCAATATGTTTGAGTTCAGGTTCTATGAGATACGTATCGTATGTACCACTTTTCAGTTTAAGCGTTTCCCTTTTAATGACAGAAACCTTCCCGATGACACATTTCTTTCCATCAGTGACCGGACGCTCGATTTTCGATTTTTCTTGAAAATCAAACAGGCGAACAAAATAAAACGCGGATAATGGATCAAATGATCCGGGCAGTATATCAATGGACGGCCGTTTATCTTTGAAGTTGGTATATCGGGCTTTGTTATTCTGCCAATCGAAATTTACAACAATATCTCTCTGGGTATTTCCTTCGTGCTGTTTTTTTTTATACAGCAACGAATGGGTCATTTCAGTGTTTACATAGGCATCTATTTTATCCCGCACCTTATAGAGGGTGTCGATAAAAGCATTTGATTTTGCCGTCAGCAAAAAATGGTAGGCTTTAACGCCATCAATGGTTTCCATGGGAAGCACTTCAAGAACGCTCTCTCCTGCCGGTATAATTGTCCATTTAAGAACAAACGTCAGTTTTTCACCCGGATAAAAAGGAAAATCCTTTTCACCGGCTTTGACGTAAGGGCTCGATCCCAAAATCGCAGTGGCTGCAATGATGATGAATGTGAACAGCCACACGTTCATACGCTTATTAAGTGTCCATCCAGAAATGGCCCTTTTTCCGCCGAGCGGCGTTCTCCGCGGCTTTTCGGCTGCGACGTACATTGAGTACGTCGCACCGCAAACCCTTGTGCGGCCTTGCTCAACGAAAAAATTGCTCATTTCTGAATTGGACACTTAATGGTACCTCCACAATTCGCGGATGGGCACTATTTAGAATATATGAATACACGATTATAACAAATGTGCAAACTCTGTTTGAATAACACCCAACAGTTCCTCTCCGATGGCAAGCCCGAGATCGATAAACTGGGGACCGTATTTTTTCCCGGTATTCGTCCGAAATGTATGCTTTATTTTAGCAAGTTTTTCCATTCCTTCAGGATAAAGATCCATAAATTGGGCAACTGGAATGTTAAAAAAGGACACCATGGCCCATACCGTATCTGTAAAGTTGTCAGGCCCCCACCGAAATTTATCGGCATCATAAAGGCAGTCGGATACAAGTTCACCTTCAGAAGTGTTTGCTTTTACAGTTTTTTTGAAAGCTTCATGGTTGCGAATCGCTCGACAGATATCATCGACTTCGTGGGATTTAAATGGAAGGACTTTTAGAACTTGCCTTGCATAGACAGCCCCCTTAACGGCATGATCTTCATGCTGTCGTTGAATATCATGGAGAAGACCGGCACATTGAACGATGATGACTCTCTGGTTGATAAAATTGTCGGAGCGTCCGGCAAGCTTATTCTCGATAATCATTAAAGCACCTGCATCAACCGCTACTTTTAATGCGTGTTTAATACCGTGTCCAAAATCATCTTCTAAGTGCTCGGCAACAAATGATTGTAATTTTTCGGTGAACGCGCTTGTCTCGAGATATTTAAGGGACAATTCATTTGCAAGAGAATGGTCTTGATAAAAATCAGGGGATGGATACTGAGAAACAATTTGGCGGGCTCGTTCTCGAATACGAGTATAAATAATGTCCATATTGTTCAGCAAAAAATCGCTCGACTTAAGTTGAAGTCAACGAAAAAAGATTGCCGCAAACCTTCCATTGGCCGTCTTCTTTAATGACATGAATGATCTTATCAACCTCATGCGTTGCGCCGATGTCAAATAGTTTGGCAACAACCGGATAAACAGAATTTATCGCAACCCTTATTTTGCCGGTTATTCGGATTTGAGCTTCGGTATCATTTTTTGAAATGGTTTCGGTTTTTATGTGATAAAGTTTATTTTTCAAAAAATTAATATCAAAACCACGCTCTTCAGCTGTTTTGGCAGCGAAATACAGATATTCATCGACCACATCGACATCACCAGAAGCGAGCTGTTTTTTACAGATTCTTTTTGTCATTGATTTGTCAAGCTCAAAATATGCTTTGCTGAATTCTACAACAGCTTTGTTCGGTGTATCTCTAGCATCTGCCATAGAAAAAATTAACTGTACCACAAACCCGATGATTAGAACCAGAATGATACCTACGCTTCTGTTTAACTGGGCCATCTAGTTTACCTCCTTTTATCCACTTATTAGAGACTTAAGTATTTTCAAAATAACAATATAACATTCTTAAAGATATTATATTTTAAATACAATAAACAATTTAAAACACTCCATTTAGGTTAAAAAATGTCTGATACCATGGAATAAATCTGGAAACAAGGATAATTTGACCGATTCATTTTTGATGCTAAAAGAAGACTTTTTCTTTGACACATGGGCCAGTTTTTTTTATAGTCCAGATTTGATTTGGGTATTATTTTAAAGCTACTTTGGTCGTTTCATAGCAAATCTATTTTTCGTTTTGAGTTTTTGGATTTCCATGGATTATGAAGATTCAAAGGGGCATTCGCATCAGAAAAAATCTTCCGACGGGAAGCTAACGTCGTTAGGACTGTGCCTCGGGGCTTCTACAGTTTCTTTGGTTCAACTGGAACAAAACCGGAATCCCGAGACATACCATCCGACAAAGCGCAATAACAACCTCCGAATTATAAAAAGCTCACTCTATCCCCATGAAGGAGACCCCAAAAAGACCCTTCTTCGCCTTATCAACGGCCTCGATTTGAATGATTTTGACAGAATTGTCGCCACCGGCAGGCGATTCCGTTCCTTTGTCAAGCTGACGTCAATACCCGAACCTGAAGCCGTGGAATATGCCTATCAGTATATCAAACCAACGGATATTCTCTGCCCGGCGATTGTCTCTGCCGGCGGAGAGACGTTTATGGTGTATGTTCTGAACCGTTTCGGCCAAATCTCCAATGTTCTTACAGGGAATAAATGCGCATCCGGAACCGGTGAGTTCTTTCTCCAGCAACTTCGCCGAATGGACGTAACACTGGAAGAAGCTGCCCAGTGGGGTGCTGCGACCGAAGCGTATCCCGTCTCCGGACGGTGTTCGGTTTTTTGCAAGTCCGACTGTACCCATGCCACCAATAAAGGTGTTCCTAAATCAAAAGTCACTGCCGGCCTTGGTCAAATGATGGCCAACAAAATCTTGGAGCTTTTAAAAAAGGTGGAAAGAAAGAACATTATCATCACCGGAGGAACCGCTCGTAATCAGATGATGATCGAGCGTTTGCGTGAGGAGATTTCCGGATTGATCGTTCCGGAAGAAGCCCCCTATTTTGAAGCACTTGGCGCCGCCCTTTGGGGATTGGAACACGAAACCAACCCTTTAACCGGCATATCCGAGTTGTTGAGCACCGAAGTTTCATCATTTGATACACTGCCATCCCTCAAAGATTTTTACCACATGGTGGAAT
>JASFGF010000009.1:0-19881 GCA_050123915.1 Desulfobacterales bacterium
TTTGGTAGAGTTCAACATTCTGTTGGGGACTGTTTTGGTGAATAATGGCGGACAGCAGTGCGATATCGCACCCGGAAGGTAAGTCATCCAGATAAAAATCCCCAGCCACAAAATTGACCCTGTCCAGAAAATTATTCTCACCGACTTTTTCTTTTGCAATGGGGATAACGCCTTTCAGGTCAAAAATAACTGCTTTGAGTTGTGGATTTTTTTTCAAAAAAGCGATGGTGTAAGCCCCGGAACCGCCTCCGATATCAAGCAGTTTTTTAAAGGCGTTCAAATTATAGGCGTCTGCTATTTTTGCTGAAATACGCCTTGCCGCAACATGCATTGCCCCGATAAATGCGTTTCTGTCTTCTTTGGACTCCGAGTCCACAACGGGCTCTAAATAAGGATTGCCCCCTTTTTGGATAACGTCCGTAAGGCGACTCCAATTCTTCCAGATGGCATTCATGTGCTTTATCATGGGGAGTACGGACTCCGGATTCAGAGATGAGAGATGGGAGCCTTTTGCTGTGGTTCGGTAACGTCGGGTCTTTTTTTCAAGAAGATCGTAAGTGACCAGACAGTCAAGAACTCGTGTGGTCGCCCTTTCATCTATTCCGAGCAGTTCAGCCAGTTCTTTCGCAGAGAGGAAATTGTCGTCCAGCTTTGAAAAAAAATCGAGTTCTGCGGCCGAAAGAATCACCCTGCTTTTCATAAAACGTCTCACATCAGAGATGATGTCTGGTTTGGTTTTCATCGGTTCTCCCTTGTCAATCATGTTATTGTTTAAACGTCGGATGTAACCGGTCTTTTAAATCTGATATCATTTTTATAGTAAATATACAATTCATCTCTGATAGAAAGGGCAGGGATCCGTTGGACATCCTTTACCTTCACCAATGCCAATAAACGTTTCTCGGATCGCTCGATTTAGGTTCTATGAGTATTTAAAGGGTTGTGCCATAATGGATTGATAATACGCTCATTATCATTACATTTGGATAAAGGGAAAAATCAAATCATAAAAAATGGCGTTTGATTTTTCTGATTCCACCCTGCCGGGCTTGACAGGTTGAGTGTATTATATAAAATGAATTTTAAAATGAACGGTCTGTATTGACGGACGTTTGCAACATTGAGAGAAACTTCTTTTTGATAACCCTGATGTGAAAAGGATCAAAAATGGAATATCAATTTTTTGTAGATACTTATCTCACGGAAAGAATAAAGACCCTTAGCGTTTGGAGCATGTTCACGGATGACGATCTTTTCATCCGTCCCCATCCATTCAACAAGAAAGATCGGAATCCGCTAGAACACATGGTGCATCAATGCGTCAGCGAAGACAAATGGTTTTGCAACATGTTCGGCATTGATGTCGATGCTCCTCCTTTGCCTGAAAAAGAAACACGGCTTGAATTTATAAAACGATATGCAGAAGATTCGGAAAAGCGGTATGAGATGTTAAAAACAAGGGACAAAGACTGGTGGGAGGTAAAGGTTTCTTTTTTTGATACCCGGCGTTCAAGAACATGGATTATGCTGAGAAGAATCGCCCACACAGCCCATCATCGGGGAGAACAAACAGCCATACTCAGGATGCTGGGAAGAAATGTACACAGTGTTTATGGGCCTTCAGCCGATTCCGGTGGTTTACCCCAGAATGATGCGAAAACCATATATGCATATCCGGACATCAAGTCTCTCATTGAAGGTGAATCAAAGGGAGGCTCAAAAATCCGGTTGCCGGGACCCGGAGATAAACCCTGTACAGAACGTCCCGATCTTTGACCCGGATCTTTGTTGAAAGTATATTCTTACCATGATTTATAACTCCATTTTGATCAGATATACGGGTGAATTTGGCGTAAAGTCCATTCAGTCGCAGGAATATATCGAAGATCTTCTCCACAGCAATATAAGGCGCGCATTAAATACTAAAAGTGGAAGAGATCTTTTGGGTCGTATAACGTTTGTCTTTCGACAGGGTCGTCTTTATATCAACTTTGAAAAAGAGCAAGACGCGGATGTCAGTTTATTGATTTCAGTTGTCGGAAGAATATTTGGAATCTCATCCATCTCCCCCTGTTTTCGAACATCCCTTCGGGATAAAACAGCTGTTGTTTCTGTTGCTGCAAAGCTCATGGTCGCTCATGACATCGGCCCGGGCAGTTCCAAAATATCAGTGCGTGCAATAAAAAATCCGAATCTCGACATCCCCTCTCTAAGAAAAGATATTACCATTTTGGGGAAAAAAATCGCTCAAAAAGATGATTCTGATAAAGGATTCTCAAGGCGTCGTTTTAAAAAAGGACCGAGATGGAAAACAACGCCCTGGAACGGTCCCATAGAGAGAATGTTGGAGATAGAGGTTTATGAGGATCAGGCTTATATTTCAGTTGAGCGGATTAAGTCACCGGGAGGTTTTCCACTGGGTTTAGAGGATCAACTTGTCGCACTGGTTAGCGGTGGTTTGGATTCGCCGGTTGCCGCCTGGCTGGCCATGCGACGCGGTGTCATTCCGATTTTTGTTGTCATGGATCCCCATGCAGATAAAAAAGGTGACAGAACAAAAGCTTCAAATGTTATAGAAAAAGCACTGAAAAATATCCAGATTTTAGTTGAATATACAAAAGGGGCCGTTGACGCGCCGACAGTCTATGTGGTTCCGTATGGATCTGTGTTGGATGTTTTTATTGAACTCGGTTCCAGGAGAGGTATCACCTGTCTTCTTTGCAAGCGATTTATGTATCGTGTGGCCGAGCACATCGCCTTTATTCATAACGCACAGGGTATCGTGACCGGAGAGATACTTGGTGAACAGGCGAGCCAAACGGCGAAAAATCTCAGCGTTCTTGACAGTGCCGTAATGATGCCGGTGCATCGACCCCTTTTCGGTTTTGATAAGGATGAGGTCGTGGCTCTGACCAGTCGCATAGGGACCAGACCCATCGCCGATATCGCTTCAGATCCATGCAGAGGTGTTCCGAATCATCCCGCCATTCGCGGAGATTTGATCAAAATAGAGAAAGTGGAAGAGAAAATGGACATCAAAAAATATCTGGAAACATGTTTGATCGATATGGAAATAGTAAAAATAAATAAACCAGGGGTCGGGGAGTTTTTCTAAACACCCGCTCCATGGATAATCTTTTTTTAAACCGCATGAACTCGCGGCAAGGGATCATAAAGAAAAAACAGGAAACTATCTTTAAAATATCAATAGGTTCTCAGCATCATTTAAAAATTCTTTTCAAGCTACAATTTCAGTATGCGCCTGTTTTTTCTAACGATTCCTAAGCCACTCAGACAGCATCTGTTTTAAAAAAAGATCATCCATTCCGCTATATTCAAGGATTTAGGAGAAAAACTCCCCGACCCCTCAAATAAATAAAACAAATCTATTTAGTAAATGTTTTTAAACAACATTTCAGCCATATCCGGATCGAGTTCTTTTAAAATTTTATATTCCTCCAGTGCTGCTGCCTTATCGCTGTTGTTGAGATAGATGATCCCCATATTATAATGTGCCGGAGCAAAATCAGGGTTAACTCGAATCGCCTGTTTAAAGGCTTCAATTTCTGCCTTGATGTCTCCAAGACCGCCATATGCAATTCCCAGATTGTAAAGAACTGGTGCCGAATCCGGTTCGATTTTCAAGGCTTTTGTATAGGATGTCACCGCAGCATCATACCGTTCCAGGTTGTTGTAGATCAAACCCATATAAAAGTGTGTCGGTGCATGATCAGGGTTGATTCTTAGAACCTCATTAAACGCTTTTTCTCCATTTTCGAATTCTTCCAGTTTGCCGTAAACCATGCCAAGATCAAAATAAGATGGGGCATGATCGGGATCGGCTTCAATGGCTTGATAATAGGCTTCAATGGCTTTTTCATAGCGACCCAGTTTTCGATAGTAGCGTGCCAGGTTAAAATAAGCGTCGGCATTTTTCGGATCGATACGAATGACCTGTTGAAACGCCTCTAAGGCTTCTTCCGGTTGGTCTAATCCATCATAACAGCTTCCCAGTCCATACCATGCCACCGTATCATTCGGGCTTTTCTCCGTAGCCTCTTTAAAGTAATTGAGAGCGTCTTTAAATTCTCCTCTGATGGAAAAATTAAATCCTTCTTTGCACAATTTTTCAACCTGTTTCGGCGTTCTCATATTGACGTTATACGTCCATTCCGAAAGTGTTATTGGCGTCTCATTCTGTTTTAAATCAAGTATTCCTTTGCTGGAAACCGCAAAATTAAGATTCTGACCTCTGGTCGCCTGGAATGACACCACGCCAACCACCTTGCCTCTCATGTTTACCACAGGACTTCCACTGGACCCCGGAGAAATAGGCGCTGAAAGCTGAAAAATTTTTCCCAAGACCGGCAGTTCTCGAACGGCGGATACAATGCCTTCGCTAACCGTCTGCTCAAGCCCGAGAGGACTTCCCACCACCACAACACGGTCAGCAATAGAAGGGTCTGTTTCAGTAACGGGAATCCAGTGAATTGACGATTCCGGTATTTTTACCCGTACTTTGATTAAATCTGAAGGTATATTTTCAGCCACAACCAGTTCTATGGGATACTCTTTTTTGTCATACGTTTTTACATCAGCAGCGTAAGCACCTTTGAGAACATGATAATTCGTAACAAGGTATCCCTTTTTATCAATAAAAAAGCCACTTCCCAGATTTGATACCTTCCGATTGACATCATAAGCGACAACGGTCACGACCGCCGGCTGTATTTTCTTTACCAAAGGCGCAATATAACCGGTAGATAATTCTGTTTTATCATAGAGTCTGGTGCATCCGTTGGTAACCATAAGTGCAAACAGTGTCATAACGATGGTTTTATTGAGTCGCATAAGCGCATTCCCTAATAAATAGAAATTGGATGATTCCATAATAATAACCAAAATAAAGCATAACCACAATAAAGCTGACACACTATATAAAAAATAAGTACAAAATATCATTTCGCAACAACGGTGACCTTCATATTAACCGAAACAGAATATGAATACATTTTGTTTTTATTACAGGCTTTTCCTGTTGACAGAAGGTGTAGACGTGTCAATATTAAAAGCTATCTCAAAATAATCTTTTGGCCCAACCTCGGCGTTGAAGCCTCGTTTTAAGTCCTTGACATAATTGAGTATGCGTGCCGAAGATCCCGTCAACAGGCGGGGCGGGTTAAAACTCGGCTCCGCCTTTTTATCCTGCTGGGATTTAGCGGGGGATCTTGAACCAACATCTTTATTTTGAGATGGCTTCTAAAGACTAATTGATCGTAAAAAAATGGGAACATTTATTTTGTATTTAAGGTAACGCCGAGCCCCGAAGCCAGGATTTGAAACCATTGAAAAAGATGAATGAGGAGGTTAAAATGCTTCGAATATCTAAAGTTTTCAATGTCTGTTTTATTTTTTTATTCATCAGCACATTATGTATTGCTCCTGGTGCTGTTTTTGCCGATGAAATTACCGATTCCATAGAAGAAGCGATGGCGTATTATAAGGAAAATAACTATGTTGAAGCTGCAAACAGCCTCGACTATGCCTCCCAACTCATACGCCAAAAACGAAGCGGCAAACTTGAAACTTTTTTGCCCGAACCATTGGCCGGGTGGTCAGCGGAAGATGTTAAATCACAGGCTGCCGGTCCGGGTTATCTTGGTGGTATGATTTCAGCCAAAAGAAAATATAAAAAAGATAAAAGTTCCGTTACTGTAGAAATAATTACGGATTCTCCTGCTCTTCAGTCTATGGTTATGCTGTTTTCAAACCCTGCCTACGCTTCAGCTGATGGCGGAAAACTTACAAAAATAAAGAGGCAAAAAGCCATTATAAAGTACCATCCATCACAAAAAAATGGAGAAGTAAATATCGTTGTAGCCAATCAATACCTTGTTTCTGTTAAAGGACGGAATATCAACCAAGATGATTTGGTCGATTATGCTTCAGCCATCGATTACAAGAATCTCAAAAAGTTTTAACTTAGATAAAACAAAGGAGAATAATGCACGTTTGTAGCGACAATAATGTTTTAGAGGAATTATTACGGCTTCTAAAGTTGGAAAAAATAGAGGAGAATATTTTTCGAGGGCAAAGTCAGGATTTGGGTTTTGGCAGTGTGTTTGGTGGGCAAGTGTTGGGCCAAGCCTTATCGGCCGCATATCAGACCATACAGGCGGACCGTAAAGCTCACAGCCTTCATGCATATTTCCTTAGAATGGGTGATGCAAATAAACCCATCATTTATGATGTTGACTGTATCCGTGATGGGAAAAGTTTCACCACTCGCCGTGTCGTTGCCATCCAAAAGGGCCACGCGATATTTAGCATGTCTGCTTCATTTCAAGTCGATGAGCCTGGATTTGATCATCAAGACAAGGCTCCGGAGATACCCGGCCCGGAAGGGATTGAATCCGAGCTCGAACTTGCAATGGCTGTTGCTGACAAAATACCGGAATCGATTCGAGAAAAAATCTTGTGCAAAAAACCCATTGAGTTTAGGCCGGTAAATCCTATGGATCCTTTTTCTCCGAAAAAAAGGGAGCCGGTCGGTTACACATGGTTTAAGGCCATCGACGAAATGCCGGATGATTTTAGGGTGCACCAATACATGCTGGCTTATGCATCTGATTTTGGTCTGGTGGCCACCTCTCTCTATCCCCACGGGCACAGTTACTGGGAACGCGAAATGCAGGTGGCCAGCCTGGATCACGCGTTGTGGTTCCATCGGGATTTTCGAATGGATGAATGGCTCTTGTACGTCATGGGGAGTCCAAATGCTTACAAAGCCAAAGGATTAAACAACGGGAGAATCTACACCAAGGAAGGGAAACTCGTTGCTTCTGTCAGTCAGGAAGGACTTATTAGAAACCATGCCATGAAAAAAAATAGTATGACCTCGATGGAGGTGCGAATTTCCGGTATATTATTATGATCGAAAACCATCAGAAATCCGGGTTGAAGATCTTTCGAAAGCAAGTTGGCCCGTGGGGGCTGAATGCATATGCACTGGTTTGTTCAAAAACCCGAAAAAGTATTCTTGTTGACCCTGGAGCTGAGCCGGATGCTTTGGACAAACTTCTGGCTAAAACCGAACCGGTGGCAATCATACTGACCCATACCCATTCCGACCACATAGGGGCCTTGGCTGAAATGCGAAAACGACTCAATGCTCCGCTAATGGCACATTCCGGACCTCATGCCGACATCGTTAACCTGGATGCCGACCGCTGGTTGGCCCATGGAGACCGGGTTAAAGTGGGTCATCACCAAATAAACGTATATCATACACCCGGGCATACTCCCGATCAAATATGTCTGATGAATGAGGGGCACCATTTTGCTGTTGTAGGAGATACAATTTTCGACGGCGGTCCTGGCAGAACCTGGTCCATCAAAGGATTTCAGATGACCCTGAAAACATTACGTCACATCGTACTCTTCTGGCCGGATAAAACCGTCTGTTATCCGGGTCACGGGCCTTCATTTTGTCTGGGGGATAAGCGCAAGGCTATAGAAGCATTTTTGAATAAGGACCATGGATCATTTTTTGGGGATGCAACGTGGGATATGTAGCCATTGTTGGAAACGAAAGTCGCCAACGTCTTTTTCATTGTTCAGCGGTTGTAGCACTTTCGTTCTACATAAGTGGAAATCCTTTCGTCAAAGACAGCTTCGCTTTCGTGGATTATTTTTCCACCCTCCCAGGTTCCGCATGCAACAACAACGGTATCTCCCAGGTTGAACTTCATACCACACGCCGGACAACCTTCTGTATTATAGGTGTTGAGTTTTTCCAGATCCATGATAAATTTTCTCTTTTGTGGATTTTTCGCTGTCATATGGACCTCCTCACAAGAATTTATTGGAAACTAATTTGGAATTTTATCTTGCCATCGGATGCTTCAAATGCCGACCGGACATAGTTATTGGATCCAACAGGGAGAATATAACACGTTACTTTGTAGAGACTCCAGATATGAATTGCCCGATAAATAGATGTGCATATGATAATCACGTTTAAGTTAATGGCAAGCCGGAAACAGGATAGATGCGATCAATAGAATTATGGTGAAATGGTGCTGGTCTTAAAGTGTGCTGCATGTAAAAAGAAACTCTGGAGATATGATAAAATTGGTCCCGGTGACGTGTTAAGATGTCACAAAGAGCGAATCATAAAAGTGTATGCATCTACAAAGGAGGACGACAAAATAAAATGCTCCTGTGGAAAGGATATCGGTATCGATAAGGGAGCCTTTATTAAAATGATTTCAAAAGCGTTTACGTATTCGGGAACAAAACGAAACAAATAGGCAAAAGGACAAAACAAGAAGGCCAAGCTATTTCTGTTATAAACGCTTTATTGCTTTTGGTGCTTGAAAAAGAAAAAAGGGGAAGAAATGCTTACATCGTTGGCAGATAAGATCAATTCTTTTCTCAGCTTTTTCGCTTCATCTGTTATATAAAACGATTTCTTCTCAATCGTCAGGTGATAAGCAAGAATATAACGGCCCAAAAAGGAATACAAAAGAGGAAACCAAAAATAGCACCTCTGAAAAAATAACTGGGCTCATCATAGTGATCCATGAGACTCTCCACCGTTTCTTTGTCGACGGATGCCACAAGCTTTTCTTTTGAAGTGACATGGGTTTTTTCACAAACGATGGCAGAATTAATTGCTTCCATTGGATTAAACCTCCATTGCTATAGCATCAAAACCAGTGCTATGGCGTTATTCCCAGGGTATTATTGTTTAAAAAATACCATGTTAAGATTTGGTGTTAAGGGAAATTAACATGGGTCGTGGCTGATTTAACCACAAAAATGCGCTCATTGTTGCTGTTCAAATCAGCAGGTGTTATAAAAAAGCCATGGCGGTCAGGTGAATATCCCAGAGCATAACCGGTAATAGACTCACCATCTGTAAATTCTATCTCGATTTTGCGTCCTGCACCATGGATCGCATCTTCATATTTCTTTTGATAATCTTTATTACCTTCGAAATCCCTTACGAAAAAAACCGCTTTTAAATTCTCGATATCAATTTCCTCTGTTTTGCCGTCCAGACGATTGAGGTGAAAGCGTACCTTGTTCGGAAAAAAATCACTGGTATTGCCCTTCATTATCATACCGTCTTTAAATCGCACGATGATCTTATTGGTTTGCATAAATTATCCCTTTTAACGTTCGATAGTTCTATTCAAATACGAAGGCCAAGTTTATTGATTGCAAAATTCGTATTCGTATATCAATTAATAGCAAAACCAGTGCCATCATTGTTTATAATGGTATATTCTCCTTAAATATAATACATTATCAATAAGTTAGGATGAATTCTGTAACTTCTTATATTGATTCCATATCAATAGTTGTCGTGGCAAAATGTACTGAGTGCGACAAAAAAATGTCGTATAAAAATGACAGGAGACCCGTTGGGTGCATCTGTGATATATTGACATTTGACATAAAAAGCTTTTTACTTAAGTTTAACACCAAATATTGCTGAAAAGCCTCTGGGGCAGGTGGGTTGGAAAACTTTAATAATAAAAACAAGGGAATGTAACATGTCAGAAAAAGAGAAAATAGGATTTATCGGTATTGGGATGATGGGACTGCCCATGGCCCATAACTTGATAAAAGCCGGATATGATTTAAGCATCTACAACAGAACTCCTGAAAAAGCATCCTCTTTGATAGAACTGGGCGTGGAGGCTAAAAACAATCCTCTGGATGTGGCAGAATCCGGCGGAATCGTGATGAGCTGTGTTTCTGACGATCGTGCATTGACCGCTGTTGCGGGAGAAAATGGAGAACTGGCGGAACGTTTGGGGACCGGCGGAATTCATATTTCCATGAGCACCATATTGCCAAAGACGTCGGCCCGTCTTGCCGGGCAGCAGTCGGGATTTGGCGGTTATTATGTTGCAGCACCGGTCATGGGCCGCCCTGACAGTGTTCTGGCAAAAAAACAGTCGTATTTCATGGCTGGAGATGAAAGCGCAAAAAAACGTGCGAGGCCATTGCTGGAAGCCATTGGAATGAAGATATTTGACTTTGGCAGCACTCCCGAAAATGCCAATGTTGCGAAATTGGCTGCCAACTTTCTGATTGCCTCGGCCATCGAAGCCATGGCAGAAGCGTTTACCTTTGTGTCAAAAAACCATGGTGACGCCGATAAACTTTTAGAAGCTGTCGGGGAAACGTTGTTTGCCTGCCCTATCTACCAGAACTACGGCAGACAAATCCTTGACAAGAACTACACAAAACCGTTATTCCAACTTCCACTGGGTTTGAAAGATATCCGGTTGATTGCCGAAACCGCTACCGAAAGCAATACGCCAATGCGTTTTGCACGCGTTTTACAGGATCGATTTTCAGCAGCTGTGGCCCATGGTTTATCCAGCTACGATTGGACCGGGATCGCTGCCGAAGTGGAAGCAGAGGCAGGGTTGTAAACGCATTATATAGGATAGTTATAAATAAATAATTAAAGTAAAGGTTATATGTTTTGTCGCGCATCAAATTAGCCCCTTTGGATCAGTACCAAGGTGTTTACAAAACCGCCGTTGAGGTCACGGATTTAAATTATGGTAATCATCTGGGAAATGATGCTTTGGTGGGGATCATCCACAGGGCTCGCGTTCATTTCTTGCAACGGATCGGTGCAAGCGAAAATAATCTTGGAGATAAAAAGACCGGGATTCTATTGGCCGACCTTGTCGTTAACTACAAGGGAGAGGGATTTCTCTTTGACAAGCTGGGTGTTGACAGCAGCATTGGAGAGGTACGGTCAAAGGGGTTTCGCATGTTTCACAGAATTACAGCCGGACAGGACCGCCTCATTGCCTTGGCTGAAGTCGGCATCGTTGCTTTTGATTATCACAAAAGGAAGGTCGTTCGAATCCCCGAACCATTTTTCTCGAAAATATCGAATTTATGAACAATGGAGATTGTAAATAATGACTGACGACGCTTATCACAAGCTGGCAAAGGTCCTCGATACGTTGCCCAACGGTTTTCCGGCCACTAAGAATGGGATTGAAATCAAGATCCTCAAAAAAATATTTACCCCTGAGGAAGCCGATCTCTTCTGTGATCTGAGGTTGACACCCGAAACCGCGGAGCAGATCGCCGAACGTACCGGGCGCCCTCTGGAGGGACTCGAGGAGAAGTTGACCTCGATGTGGGATCGGGGGGAAGTCTTTGGCAGCGAATACGGAGGTGTTAGAAGGTTTAAATTGATGCCTTGGATCGTCGGGATTTATGAGTTTCAACTTAACCGGATGGACCGTGAGTTTGCTGAAATGTGTGAAAAATACTCCATGTACTGGGGATTGCAGTTTTTGAAGTATACGCCTCAGATGATGCAGGTCATTCCCATTGAAAAAGAGATCCCTGTCAGACAGGAAGCCCTGACCTATTCCCAGGTTTCCGGTATTATCGAAAAAGCCCGGTCTTTTATGGTAAACGATTGTATATGCAAGAAAGAGCAGGGGATTTTGGACAATCCATGCGATAAGCCTTTGGAAATCTGCTTGGCAATGGATCCGGAGTCCGATGCTTTCGAAAACAACCGGTGGGGCGGCCGCATTATCACCAAAGAACAGGCTTATGAGGTACTCCGCAAATCCGAAGAGGCGGGACTGGTACACATGACCAGCAATGTGGAAAGCGGACACTGGTTTATCTGTAATTGCTGCGGGTGCTGTTGCGGGCTGTTGCGGGCAATAAACATGGGTCTTACCAATGTGGTCAATTCCTATTATTATGCTGAAATTGATTCTGATTCATGCGAGGTCTGTGGCATCTGCGCGGACGAGCGCTGCCAGGTGAACGCCATCGAAAAGGGTGAGGAGACCTATCATATCATCAGAGACAGGTGCATCGGCTGTGGTCTTTGCGTAACCACCTGTCCTGCGGAGGCCATCCGGCTGGTTGGCAAAGAAGAAAAAGAACGGGTGAATCCCCCTAAAGATGAAAGCGCCTGGTTTGAGGAGAGGGCATGTCAGAGAGGCATCGATTTTAGTGCCTATAAATAGAACCTATCTCAAAAAAATCTAAGTGCCCATGGCTGTGTTGCGAATCGGTTCAAAATGTATTGCTCATCCCGCCAAAGGGCGGGACTCCGCTTTTTCACCGTTTCGCGCCCCCGATTCTCGGGATTTCGCAAAGCTCAATTTGCTTTTGTTGAACCCTAATCTTATTTTTGAGATAGGTTCTAAAATCGTAGCACGATTTTTTTCAAGCATTGACTTTACCCAATGTTGTATTAATATCTTTACATCCAAGTCATTACCATCGGCCGTAAAGGTCACCGAATAAGGAAAATATGCGATTTCTTTTGTACAATATACGTTACGCCGCAGGGATTGGTCGGCAATTTCACCTCCCAGTGCCATATTGCGGCTATTTTAAGAACACCAACGGTAATCTCAAAAAAATAGTGGATTTTATCAAACCGCTAGATCCGGATATTATCGGACTGGTCGAGGTGGACGCAGGGTCCTTCCGCTCGGAAAAAAACAACCAGGCAGAATCCATTGCCCAGGAATTGCAGCACTTTCATGTCTATCAATCAAAATATTCCATTGACTCAGTGGCACAAAAAGTTCCGGTGTTAAACAAGCAGGGGAATGCCATTCTGACCAACCGGGAGATTGTGTCTCAAAACTTTCATTATTTTAGCAACGGTGTCAAGCGTCTTGTGATTGAACTCGAGTTGAAGGACTTTTCGATTTTTCTTGTACATCTGTCTATAAAATATCGCCATCGGCAGTACCAGTTGCAGGATCTTCATAACATCGTCAAAAACATTAAAAAGCCGGTTATTGTTGCCGGCGATTTCAATGTGTTGTGGGGTGATCGTGAACTTCAACTATTCCTTGCGGCCACAGACTTGCACAGTGCCAACAGCAACGGACATCCTTCCCACCCCAGCCGGGCTCCGCGAAGACAGCTTGACTATATTTTTCACAGCCCGGAAATTCAAGTGACCCGTTTCCAGATACCGCCGGTCAAATTCTCGGACCATGCACCGCTGGTATGTGATTTTGAAATTGTCAAATCACCCAATTAACCAACAAGAATTTTTATCGAGAAAGGAATCATGTTATATCATATTGTAATAATGATTATTTTTGCGGTATTGGCATATGCTGTTATCGTACTGTTTAGAAAATATATCCTTATCCAGAAACGAAGAAAGGAGCGGCAGCTAAAGGAATCGGAGTTTATGAGCAAACTTGTTTCCGGCGGGGAATTGAGGCCCGAACAGTTGTCTAAATGGTATGATTTTGATGAAGATCGCACCATCAACAAAGATGTTTCTGAGTTGAAAACAACAGATACTGAACTCGATGGAAAAGACATCCGAGCTATAATAATAAAAGAAATTAACTGCATGTCTGATATGGAAATAAGACAATTTTATCAAGAATTCCAAGAAAGACAACACGACAGACTCAGAAAACATGACCGAAAAAATTTCTTCATGATTATAGATTACAATGTGAACGATCAATACCATCGGGACTTTATTCAGGACATCAGCGAGAGCGGTGTGTTTATTAAAACTTCCCAGACGTTTTCAATAGGTCAAAAGATTCAAATGACGTTCATGTCTCCGGATTACCAGAAACCCTTTAAAATCAAAGGCGAAATTGTTCGAACCCATACGGATGGTGTTGGTGTGAAGTTTATAATAGACAGTCAGGTTCAAGAATCAGCTTTAAAAAGCTTCATGAGTAACATTCAAAGAGAAACGGTCGGAACTCAATAATGCCTCAATTGATCGATTGCCGATTTTACCGAATCTGCTGCGTTATGAGACATTTGCAGTAGCAGACTACGACTGCATGTCTCATGCCTTGCATCTCCAGCAAACTCGACAATCGATCCATCGAGAAAATATCGTTTGAAAATGTCAAGGGAATGTATCAAACCATCTGGCGGCAATAGGTTTCACGAGTGAAAAAAAGCAATAAAAATGAAAGCACGGCCCAGGCAATCATCAGGGAAAAGCCGGCCTGATAAGCATCCAGCGTGTAAAGTCTGATTCCTCTAATTACGTCTCCTTGCCATTTTTGATCCAAAATCCAGCCCACCGCAGGCTGCAATAATGTCGGCCCCATCATGACCCCCATATTGACGACACCTGAAACCGTTCCAGAGAGATGGAAAGGAACCGATTCTTTAGCAAACGCAAACGTGATAATGATACAGCCGGAGCTAAAACCGGTCACCAAAAGCATGGCGACAAGACCATAAATCGGAATTTTCGTAATAAAGGTTATGGAAAACCACCCGGCGATTGAGATGACGCATCCGATGAGATAGAGTCGTTTGCGGTGTCCCAGACGATCTGAAAGCCAACCGAAAATGGGGCCGCCAACCGCCCACGCTACCAGTAGCGTAGATGTCATTGCCGCAGCTAAAGGCGGCGACAATTGATAGTGGGTCGTGAGAAAGGGAACCCCCCAAAGACCCGAGAATGTCAGCACACAACCGACAAGCCCCCCTGGTATAACACACAAAAACCATGTATTGGGATAGTTGAATACTTCAACAACGCCCTGTATGATTTTTTTACACGCGCTTTTTTCGGCAGTTATTTCGGGGTCGAACAGATCCGCATATCCTTTTTCATGGGGATAGTCTCTGACAAAAAACCAAATGTTCAAACAAAGAACAAAGGTTACCAGGGCCGACAGCAAAATGACGGTTCGCCAGGAATAGTGATTCATAAGCAGTCGCAGTGGGGTTCCGGCAAAAACAGCACCGATAATGCCAAAAAACAGCGCCACTCCCGATATCATGGCATAATGGTGCGGAGGAAACCAATTGTTTGCCACTTTCAGCAACCCGACAAAGGCTACGGCAACGGAGCCGCCGATGAGCAATCGACCCAAATTGGCCCAGATAATCTGGGGCGCCAGGGCAAAGAGCAGTGTTCCGATTCCGGCAACCAGTGATCCAATGGTGAGTAGCCGGCGGGGCCCCCAGGTATCGGCGAGAATACCTGTGGGGATTTGCATGGCCACATAGCTATAGAAATAGAAAGCGGACAGATTGCCCAGAGCAGCCGCATTTATGTTGAACTCTCTCATCAGCTCTTCGGTCATTACGGCCGGTGCCACGCGATGAAAAAAACCCATCAAATAAAAAAGAGCGCCCAAGCCCCAGACAAACCAGGCCGCTCTTTGTGGAGATGAATGGTCGAGATGCATCTTAACCCCAATGTTCATATGGTGATCCATGTCGTTGAAACGTTGGCAATATAATGAAGCGAGTGTCATCTGTCAATTCAAGTTTAGGAGTTCAACAGGACAATCGTATTTAAATCCACATACACAGGAGACAGACACTTTCGTTGCACCTAAATCAAATATAGATGATTTTACCTTGAAAAAAATGTTCACCCTGTTACCCTGTATCGACGTTCTTTAAAATTATGAGACAACATCCAATGGCAGGAATAACGCTATGAAAACGATATTGATTGTTGAAGATGACAAAAAAACGACATCCCTGGTTGCGCTTTATTTAGAAAAAGAGGGCTTTGATCCTATGGTTGCTCATGACGGGATTGAAGGGTTGGCACTTGCAAAACGTCACAATCCGATATTGGTGATCCTCGATTTGATGCTTCCGAAGCTGGATGGTTGGGAAGTATGTCGTCAGCTCCGGCGAACTTCAGATGTTCCCATTATTATGCTCACTGCTCGAGGGGAGGAAGTTGATCGAATCTCCGGCCTGACACTCGGTGCCGACGATTATGTGGCCAAACCGTTCAGTCCTAGAGAGCTGGTTGCCCGTGTAAAGGCCGTTCTTAGAAGAGGGCGTTTTTTGTCGATAAAAGATAAAACCATCTTGTCTTATAAAGATCTGGTACTGAATCTGGAAAAGCGAACGGTACGTCTAAAGGATCATTCTGTTCAACTTACGCCCCATGAGTACGCGCTTTTGCAGGCGCTTATGGCGTCTCCGGGAAGGGTTTTTACGCGTGATGAGCTTTTAAATCATCTATATCCTGCAGGTGAAGCATTCGTCATCGATCGTGTCATCGATGTGCACATTGGAAAGTTACGACAAAAGATAGAGGATAATCCATCGACGCCCGGGTACATTATGACCGCCCGCGGCATTGGGTATCATTTTGCGGAAGACAGCGACTCATGAAGAAGAAAAACCTACCTGTAACCGAACATTTAGTATGGAAACTTCTGGGGATTAATATCCTTGTGATCGGGTTTGTGATTGTGATTGTTTGGCTGTCCATCGACTATCTTGCAGCAAATTACTTTATGGCATTGATGAAGAAGTACAACATTGCGACCGGCCCGATCCATGACATGTTTGTGAGTGCCGTCCACAGATACCTTATTTGGGCAAGCTTGTCGGCGCTTTTGCTGGCGTTACTTCTCAGTTTCTTGCTCATCAAACGGGTTTTGGGTCCGCTTGCCCAAATGACCGAGATTACGCGCAGCATTTCATCAGGAGATTATTCGGTCAGTATTCCGATCAAATCTAAAGACGAAGTCGGTCAACTGGCAATGGCCTTCAACCGAATGGCAGACAGTCTCCAAAAGATCGAGCGGCTTCGAAAAACCATGATGATCGATGTTGCACATGAACTCAGGACTCCGTTGAGCAATATTCAGGGATATCTTGAAGCGTTGATTGACGGTGTCGTACCCGCATCCAGGGATACATTTGAGCTTCTCCACGATGAAACCCTGCGACTGACTCATCTGGTGGAAGATATTTTGCATCTGGCCAAAGCAGATGCAGCAAGAGAAACACTCGATCTTATGGATATCCGTATAGGAGATGTGATTGAACGTGTGTTCGATGTCTTTAAAACTCAATTTGAAACCAAACGTATCGATGTTGATTCAACGAGGGTTGACCGGGCTGTTCGTGTTTATGCCGATCCCGAAAAACTGACGCAAGTTGTTCGCAATCTGATGCAAAACGCATATCAGTATACAATTTCCGGCGGAACGGTCAACATATTGACGCAATCGATGAATCAGGATATTCAAGTCGTTTTTGCCAATACCGGTGTTGAAGTTGCCGAACAGGATCTCCCTTTTATTTTCGAACGTTTTTATAGAGGTGAAAAATCTCGTTCAAGGGAACATGGTGGTGCGGGTATCGGCCTGGCCATTGTCAAAGAGTTGGTTGAGGCGCACAATGGGAAAGTCGGCGCTCAGATTCACAACAATGAAACCCGTGTCTGGTTTTCCCTGCCGATATACCCCTCTTAATCCTTTATATTTAAAGATAAAAGTTATTCTGCAAGTCCTCGATACGTTCCGGCAGCTTTTAGCGCCCTTACCATATCTTCAATGGTAATTTGTGTCGGATCGTAGAATACAGTATTGATTTCCTTAAAGTTTTTGAATCCCTTAGTTACATGACTTATGCCGTTCAGACCTTCCAGGGCTGATTTGCCGACATCATATCAGTGAACGTAAAATGTAGCTTCGGACTGCGAATCTGCTTTTGGATTCGACAAAACCTGATTTGCAGGGATCAAAACGAAAAGAGCCATGAGTGTTAAAATTGCATATATTGAACGTTGAGACAATTGGGTCATGGTCGACCTCCTTTCAAATTCACAACAACCACTCCTACTCAAAGAGTTTCCGATACTGGCCGTAGCCTTCCTTTTCGAGGTCTTCAGCCGGAATGAAGCGCAACGACGCGCTGTTGATACAGTACCGCAGACCGGTGGGCGCCGGGCCGTCGTCAAATACATGGCCCAGATGGCTGTCAGCGTGGCGACTGCGAACCTCGGTGCGCACCATCCAGAGGGTACGATCGGACTTTTCCACGATATTTTTTGGCTCAAGCGGTTTTGTAAAGCTGGGCCAGCCGGTGCCCGATTCAAATTTATCTGTGGAACTGAAAAGGGGCTCACCGCTGACGATGTCCGTATAGATGCCAGCGTTATGATTGTCCCAGTACTCGTTTTTAAAAGGCGGCTCGGTGCCGTTTTGACGCGTGACCTTGTACTGCATGGGGGTCAAGCGCTGCCGCAACTCATTGTCGTTGGGACGGGTGTATGTGCGTTCATCACCCATTTTATCTTTAATGGCTACCGAGGACATATCGCCTTTTTCCATGGCCGGGGCTTTTTTACTGTCCATTCCGGACGTCATGGCATCTTTTTTCGTGTCGGTTTTCACTTCTGCCCAGGCTTTTTTCAGAAACTGGTCACGGCCGGAACCAAAGCGGTAATATTTATACCGGATAGGATTCTTTTTATAATAGTTCTGATGGTAGTCCTCAGCCGGATAGAATTCTCCAAGAGGGAGAATATCCGTTATGATAGGTTTTTTGAACTGTCCAGAAGCTGTCAATTGCTGTTTGGATGTTTCGGCCAAACGTTTTTCGGTGTCATTGGCATAGAAGATGGCGCTCCGATATTGTGAGCCCCGATCAACAAACTGTCCGCCTGGATCTGTGGGATCCACATGTCGCCAGAAATAGTCCAACAGTTGTTCATAGCTGACTTTGGATGGATCGTAGATGACTTTCACGGACTCTATATGGCCGGTGCCGCCGGCAGAAACCTGCTTATAAGTGGGGTTTTTTACCCGGCCGCCGGTATAACCGGAAATGACTTCGATGACACCTTCGAGCTTTTCAAAATCTGATTCTGTGCACCAGAAACAGCCGCCGGCAAAAACAGCGGATTCGGTTTTCTCTGTGTGATTATTCATGGGCTTCTCCATTTTATCCATACTATTAACCTGATAATAGCCGAGCAAAATTATTGCAAAAACGATGAATACGATATGTAATGGTTTCATATGTAACCTCCTTTGCTTCAGACTGCATTAAACATAATACTGGTTTTGACAAACGTCCAGAGACCGCATGTTTAGGGCCGGTCGATTTCTTCGCTGAAACAAACATAAGTATTCATGGTGAAGGTTGCTTAAAGAAAGTGTAAAGATTGTTTAAAGATTCGAATTTGGGGGGTAAAATTGATAATTTATTTTGGCTTATTCTTGATTTCCTGATATAAAAATCCGGGTTCGAAGCTTACATATCTGAATCCGCGGAGAACATTCTGAGTTTAATATTCCGAAGATTATTTTTTGAGCATAACCCAGAGAAATAGGCTCCGCCCCAGATGAATATGCTACGCATTCAACGGGATAAAGATTTCACGGGGCAGGCGCAGAGACTTGTCCGCCTCACCGCCAGCGGCATCTTCGACCGGCGGATTGGGCCAAAAGACCATTTGTGGATGGACACTAAATAGGTTATCCTGCCGGCAAGACCCAAAATGGAATCTCCGCCGGTCTACCGCTTGAAATCCATGTATATTTGTTTTCGAGGTCTTTTATCCGAGTTTTCAGGTAGTCCGCCCGAGACATGAGTTCAGTATTCTTGGGGTCAGACCGAAGATCTGCTTCGGTATCCCGCAGCTGAATCCGAAGGTCAAGATATTCTCTTTCAAGATGCTGAACACTGTGGCGATGTTGCCAAGCAATTCGAAACAATACATATTCTTCCGGAATTCTTGTTTTATTCATTGCTTTTTCCCTAAACGTAATAATGCATCCATTCATTCATCTGCAATGATCATAGCCTTATTTGCCGTATTGTCAAGGGTGGTGTGCTTATGAAATATTTAGGATAAAAATGCAACGACTTTGAGCACTTTACTTTCTTTTGATGGATATTATGTTATAAATAAAATTTCGGAGATATAAAGATATGGAAAAGAATACGCATCATATAATTCGCTGCTCTGATTGTGGCGCAAAAAACAGGATATCTCATGAAAAGATTTCGGGCGTTCCAAAATGTGGAAAATGTGGAAGTGAACTGAAAATGGATCAAACCGAAGGAAATGTCGGTGAA
>JASFGF010000010.1:0-19525 GCA_050123915.1 Desulfobacterales bacterium
CAAGACCGGTGCCCACCACAATAATATTATATTTTCTTTTGTTGGCTGGATTGACCAGTTTGAGTTCAAAACGGTGTTTATCCCATTTTTCCGAAAGGGGACCTGAAGGAATTTTTGCGTCAAGCATAATAGCTATCTCCTTATACTAATAGCGAAACATAAACCGGAATAAAACCAAACCCGATCCCGACAATCAGACAGAATACCAGGCTCAACCCCCTTAAAAGGGGTGTGTATTTCGGATGATTGGCGCCAAGGGTCTGAAATGCACTCCAAAAGCCGTGACTGACATGGACCGCAGCAACAATCATGGCAAACGTATAAATCACGACATAGCTTGGCTTTGAAAATGCGGTCGATACAATCTGGAAAATGGTGGTATGGGTTTTATCCACGAAATGAAAATTGAACAGGTGGTAAATGACAAACAACAGCAGAATAACGCCGGTGTAAGGCATGGTTGCCGAACCCAGCGTTCGGCCTCCGGCACGTTTGTTGACGGCATATCGTTCGGGTCTGGCCTTAAAATTCTGATAAAAGAGAAGCAGGCCCGTAGAAACATGGATTACGGCAAAAAGCAATAAGCCCCATTCTGCGACCGTTAGCAGCGGCCCCAAGGAATGAAGATGCTCGGCATAGGAGTTAAAAGCGTCTTTACCCCAGTAAAGGGTCAGGTTGCCGGCAAGGTGCATGGTTAGGAAAACACAGAAAAAAAGCCCTGTAAGCGCCATCATCAGCTTTTTCCCGACGGAAGTCCATAACGTATCGGTGAGCCAATTCATTTTATCCTCCGATTTTTCAAAAACATCATTATTATCGTTAAACCCAAACTAAAAAAGTTATTCTTTTTTATTTGGGCTGTCAATATAATTTTCAAGCCACCAGGCATCCCATTCTGTTTTCATGATACTTTGGGCAATGGTCTGACCGGTTTTGGTTTCCAGACGATTTAAGGCAAACGGCAGCCATTTTTTTGGAGGGTCGTATCCAATGTCCAAGAGTGCTTTTAAATCCAAAATCAGTGCCAGCTGATCTGCATCATGAGCCAGTTTGGCTTCTAATGATCGACCTTCATTAAATTCCGTGATAAGATCAACAAGTGTTGTACCAAATGGTAAATTCTGGGTGATATGCCTTAATGCTTTATTTTCATTTGCCGTTACATATTTTTTCTGGACATAATTGAGATCACCGGTTTTTGCTTCCGGAAGATCGTGGACCAGACACATGGAAATGAGTCTGAATGCATCCACATCAGGCTCCATTTGAATCATGACAAAAGCAATGAATGAAACACTAAATGAATGTTCGGCTATGGATTCCTTGCCAGCGCCTAAAAACTGGTAACCCGACCTGGGGATATTTTTTAAAATGTTTGCTTGAAACAGTAGGTTTGCGATATTTTTCATAGAAGCGTCCTTTCATTCTCAACGAATTGAAAAATAATGAATTCGATATCCAGCTTTTATGTGTATTTGCAGGTTGTTCCAAAAGCAACCTAAAAATGGTTGAACGTCGCCGGATCCACCAAATTTCTTGACACTCAAACCAGGTTCATATAGTTCAAGAATCAAGGCGTTTGAGTGTGTTAAATTGTCCCGATGTATCTGCAAAAAGAAACATTCTGTGTATTTTAAATAAGATTGAACGGAATTGTTGACAAAGCTGATAAAAATACAACTTTCTGACAACCAATGATTTATTATAATACAATTTTTTAACCCATGGAGTTTTAATATGAATTCTTCAAATATCGACATATTCAACATGATCATGCACGCTGGCCCAATGGTTAAATTTGTGCTGCTTCTTTTACTATTTTTTTCTATCACATCATGGGCAATCATGATCATGAAATATCGATATATTAAAAAGGCATTTTCTGAATCGGCTGAATTCATTGATTTTTTTTGGAAGAGCAGGAATCTTTCCAACGCGTTTTCAAAAGCCAAGCAACTTCGCGGCAGCCCGGTTGCCAGAATCTTTCGCGTAGGGTATGCGGAACTTAAAAATCTGAGCCGTTCCGGTACGTCAAAGAAACAGGAATCAAAACGCTCATCAGAAAACGAAAACACATCATTGAGCGCAAGATTTACAGGAATCGACAATGTTAAACGCGCATTGCGCCGGGCGATAAACAGTGAAACGACCCGTATGATTCGAATGGTTCCTTTCCTCGCAACAACCGGAAACACCGCACCTTTCATCGGATTATTCGGAACCGTGTGGGGAATCATGAGTTCTTTTCATGGTATCGGACTTAAAGGTTCCGCCAGTCTTGCTGCCGTGGCTCCGGGAATTTCAGAAGCACTTGTGGCAACAGCAGCCGGATTGGCTGCTGCAATTCCTGCTGTCATCGCATTTAATCATTTTATGCAGAAGATAAGAATTATCGAATCTGAGCTGCACAATTTTTCCGCAGATTTTTTAAATATTATTGAACGTGATATAATGTAACCCGCAAGGAGAGATTATAATGGCACTCGGATCCGACAGCGATCGACTGATATCTGATATTAATGTAACACCGTTTGTTGATGTTATGCTCGTTCTTTTGGTTATTTTTATGGTCACCGCGCCAATGATGATGCAGGGCGTGGACGTCGCACTGCCTGAAACCACCTCACAGCCGCTTGCTGCAAAAAAAGAGAATCTCGTGATCACCATCAACAACCAAAACCAAATATTTATTAACAATCATCAGCTCGGCATCGATTTTCTTCAGGAGAAACTCAAAAAAATATTGGAAGGCCGGGATAAACGGGAGGTCTATCTTCGGGCGGACCGGGAAATATCCTACGGATTTGTGGTCCGTGTGATGGCCGAGATAAAAGCAGCAGGCGTTGACAAGCTGGGCATGGTGACGGAACCGATTCGTGAAAAAAAGAACGTTAAGTAGAACCTGTTTCAAAAATTAAGATTAGGGCTCAGGAACAGCAAGTTGAGCTTTGCGAAATCCCGAGAATCGGGGGCACAAAACGGTGAAAAAGTGGAGCATACACGTAGTATGTGAGCATTTTGAACCGTTTTGCAACACAGCTATGGGCACTTAGATTTTTTTTGAGATAGGTTCTAACAAAAAGCAATAAGCTAATGAACAAAAGAATATATCCTCACACATACCAAGATGAGGACAATGAGCACCGGGGGTTTTTTTCTAATTTTGCCGTTTCTCTTTTATGCCATCTGGTTTTCTTCGTTATTTTGATTTTTGCACCCGGCTTTGCGACCGATAGGAATCCCTCTCTTTCGGTCATAAATGTCAGCCTTGTGTCATTACCTTCACAGAACAATGCACCGTTACCTGCTGAATTTAAAACACAACCAGCCGTTGAAAAAAAGGACCAAAAAACAAAGATCTCGACCGAGACGACCCCGAAAACCGATCAAAAATCTCCGGAATCGATTTCTTTAAAGCCAAAGAAAAAAAAAATAAAACAGTCTCTTAAAAAAAAGACATTCAAATCTGACAGGGTTGTTGAAAGTGCCATCAGCCGAATTAAAAAAGAAGTGGAAGATTCAAGGCCCGATCAGATCAATAAGGCCATCGCCCGCCTGAAAGATCAAGTCGAGAAGACCGGTCCCCCGAACCTGAACAAACCGCAGGATACAAAAGGAAAAGGCCCGCCCGGCGGAACCGGCGACGGCAGTAAAAAAGATTTGAAACTTATGGATATATATATGATCGAAATCCAATATAGGATTCAGAAAAACTGGTCATTTAATCCGCAGCTGGCCGGAGGTCGTTCGGATCTTGAAGCATGGCCGGCGATCAAGATCATGCCAAACGGCGAAATAAAGGATATTTGGTTTGATAAAAGATCCGGCAACAGCTATTTTGATGAACAGGCAAAAAAAGCGATTCTAAAGTCGAATCCGCTTCCATCCCTCCCAAAAGGGTATTGGCGCCCATACTTTGAAGTCGGGTTCCGTTTTACACCTTCAGGCCTCAGTCAATAATTCGTATATAGGTAACAAGGTTTTCAAAAGGCAAAAATAACGTTACATTTGGAGATTAAAGGAGCTTACTTCCGCTATGAAAAGTTGTCGAACATTGCTTGCTTGCTTCATCGCTACAGTATTTATTCTGACGATATCCGGCGTGTCTCTGGCCGGATATGATTATATCGACATCACCCAACCTTATTTAAGAAAACTCCCTATTGCCGTTCCTTTTTTCAAAAAAATATCCACCGGAGATGATGCTGCCCAGCTGTCGAAAACATTATCTGACTTACTCGCTGAAACACTTGATTTTACAGGTTATTTTAAGATTATGAACAGAGAAGCTTTTCTTGTAAATCCCCAAACGGATGCTGGTTTTGCCAATGTCATTTTTCACGACTGGACCAGTATCGGAGCAGAGCTTCTGATTACCGGCGGTGTGCTGGTAAAAGACAATTTTCTCGAAATTGAGCTTCGGCTTTACGATACCTTTAAAGAAAAATTGTTGGTTGGAAAAAGATATAAAGGGGGAATTAGTGATCAGAGAAGAATCATCCGTCGCTTCTGTAGCGATGTGATTTATAGCCTGACCGGCGACCGGGGTATTTTTGACACCCAAATTGCATTTGTTTCAACAAGTTCCGGTACTAAAGAAATTTATTTCTGTGAATTTGACGGATACAACATCAGGAGGGTGACACATACCAAAAGTATTACCCTCTCGCCGGCATGGTCATCAGACGGACAATGGATTGCTTATACCTCATATGCCAGGGGCAAACCCGATCTTTACATAAAACATTTAAAAGAAAAACGTGGAACTGTGATTTCGAAAACAGGGGTTAACATAACGCCTGCCTGGCGTCCAAACACGTTTGATCTGGCGGCGACACTGTCATTTTCGGGTGATCCGGAAATTTATTTATTGACCGGAACCGGAAAAGTTATTAAAAGATTGACCAATAACAAAGGTATTGATGTATCACCCACTTGGTCTCCGGACGGTAAACAGATGGCCTTTGTTTCAAAAAGATCCGGAACCCCTCAAATTTACATTAAAAATGTAGATTCAGGTCAGACAAATAGATTGACGTTTCAAGGACGCTATAATACTCAGCCCAACTGGTCACCCAAAGGCGATAAAATCGCATATGCCAGCATGGAAGGAGGTCTCAACAATATCTTCGTTATCGGAATTGATGGTCAGGGGCCGATTCAATTGACACACAACGAAGGCGACAACGAGTCGCCATCGTGGTCCCCGGACGGGAGCCTTATCGTTTTTAGTTCTACACGGGAAGGGCCTTCCAGAGTCTATGTCATGACAGGCTACGGAACCGACCAGAGACGGCTGCTCACTTTAAAAGGCCAGCAATCACAACCAAAATGGTCACCAAGAATGACAGGAAAATAAAAAAAGAGAAATATATCGTTTAGATCTTTACCACTAAAAGCACAAAATTCACCATTTTAAAGGAACTAAAAGGAGGCAACAATGCGAAAAAAATTATGGATCATTTTGGCTCTGGCGTTTATTATCCCCGGATTGCTGTTCACCGTTTCATGTGCAAAGAAGGCTGTAATGGATGATGCCGCTATGGCAAAACAGGCCGAAGATGATGATGCTATGAAGGCAAAAGAGGCTGCTGAAAAAGCCAGACAGGAAGAGTTGGCGCGACAGCGGGCGATAGAAGAAGAATCAATGCAAAAGCAACAGGCCAGGGACATGTTCCTGAATGATGACATCCATTTTGAATTCGATAGTTCCACTTTAACTCCGGAGGCACAGCTAACTTTGAAGAAAAAAGCAGAATGGCTCCAGAATAATCCTGAAGCGATGTCAACCATTGAAGGACACTGTGACGAGCGAGGTACCAGTGAATATAACCTTGCATTGGGAGATCGGCGTGCAACAAGCGCAAAGAATTTTTTGGTTGATTTGGGAATTTCAGCATCCCGCCTGACCACCATAAGCTATGGCGAAGAACGTCCGATAGATCCCGGACAGAATGAAGAGGCCTGGGCAAAAAACAGGAGATGCCATTTTACCATAAATTAATTTCATTCTAATTGATCGTAAACCACATAACGTGAACAGGGATATTGGGATATGTGATCGACACCGCTGTTATCCCAATATCCCCCACAGGGGTGGAGCCCTTTAAGTCTAATCCTGCCATGAAAAAAAGAGTATTCATTTTCTTACTGTGTTCGATCATGTTGTCCGGCTGCGCAACGCAACGGGATGTAATGACGCTGGATGATCGACTGCTTCAAGCAGAACAACGCTATACGGAAGCAGAAAGGAAAAATAAAAGCCTCGAAGCCAGATTAGAGGAATACCGTAATATTCGTGAGCAGTATGACAAAGATCTCAGAAGCAAAACAGCCGGACAAAATGCAACCATCGATCAGCTTCAGGAAGAAATCAGGATATTAAAAGGAAAACTGGAAGAGACAGATTATTTATTGAAACAGAAAATAAATGCATTTGCAGAATTGTCCGAAAAAAGAGAGGTTAAATTAGCAGGCATTGATAAGACCACAAGCTCAAACAAAGACCGTATCGAACGTCTGGAGCAGTATCTGAATTTTGAATCAACAACAGGTATTCAAAAAAGAACGACGGTTTCAAATAAAACTTCTAAAAAACAAGCCAAACCTAAACTTTCAGAAGATGATGTATACAAGTCCGCAAAACAGGCATATGATAAAGGTGATTTTAACGCCGCCCGAGAAGGATTTCAAAAATTACTAAAAGACTTCCCCAAGTCAGAAAACGCTGACAACGCCCAGTTTTGGATCGGTGAAATTTACTATCGAGAAAAATGGTATGAGAAAGCGATCCTGGAATATCAGAAGGTCATTGAAAAATACCCGAAAGGGAATAAAGTGACGGCATCACTTTTAAAACAGGGGTTTGCCTTTTTTAATTTAGGAGATAAATCAAATGCGCGTCTGATTTTATCAGAACTTATTAAAAAATATCCAAAATCAAATGAGGCAAAAATTGCCGAACGCAAATTAAAAGGAATTAAACCTTGAGGAGTTGTTGCTTGATACCGGATGCTGGATTCAGGATACATGATACCAAAATTTTGTACCGTATCTCTCTCTTGACGACCGGCACATTGGATCAAGAAAAGAGTATGGAATGATAAAAGTTATCGGTGTTGATCCAGGCCTATCTGAAACGGGTGTCGGCATTGTCAGAGGAATGGGGCTCAAGGTTGATGGCTTCTCATTCGGTAGTATTCATACCTCAAAAAATCTTCCTTTATCAAGCCGCCTTGATCAAATCTTTTCAAATCTTCTTAGGGTATTAGAAGACGAAAAGCCTGACCTTATGGTTGTGGAAGACGTATTTTCCGTTGAAAAATTCCCGAATGCCGGAATTACATTAGGTAAGGTTACCGGTGTTATCCTCCTTGCCGGATGCCGGATGGAGGTGCCTGTCATCGAAGTTCCCGTCCGTGAATCCAAACAGGTATTGACCGGAAACGGTAATGCAACTAAAATGCAGCTTGAAAAATGCGTTAGAAACGTATTGAACCTGACAACGCCTATCCGTCCTTACCACGCATCCGATGCAATGGCTTTGGCGCTTTTGGGATTATTCCGTTACAATGATCCCTCCGCGCAAAGAACACCGCACAAAGGGGATAAAACGAAGTGCAATGATCGGTTATCTTGAAGGAAAACTTTTAAAAAAGGGGGACGATCGGATACTTGTTTTGGCAAATCAGGTTGGATATGAAGTTTTGCTCCCTGCATTTGTAATGAATACCTTTAGGGCAAAGTCTGTGGGCGACCCGGTCTCTATATATATTTATCACCAGCAAACCGAACGGCAACCGAAGCCGGTTTTGATCGGCTTTAATCTTGAAGTTGAAAAGGAATTTTTTCAATATTTCATTTCTGTTGAGGCCATCGGAGCCTTAAAAGCGGTTAAAGCTTTAGATATTCCCGTTCGAGATATCGCTATAGCCATTGAATCGAAAAATGTTCACAAGCTTAAACAGTTAAAAGGTATCGGCGATCGTACAGCGCGCAAAATAATTGCCACTCTTGAAGGAAAGATGGACAAATTTGCGCTCATCCGGAAGACTCAACAGGAAGAAATTCCCATCGTGGAGGATTTGTCTCAACAGGTTCTGGATGTGCTTGTAGATCAGTTGGGTTACAAGATAAAAGATGCCAAACAGATGATCACCAATGCCATGGAACGGAACCGCAATATATCGACTCCGGAAGAGCTCTTTGAAGAAGTATATCGTGAACAAGATGCTCGAAGCTGATGGATTAGTCGTATACGTAACCATTGCTGTTTTAACGACCATTGAGTTAGACCAATGACCGATGACATATTAACACATTCTTCCGACAAACAGGGTATTCTTACGGGGTCCTGTCTTTTGATGGATCAAGAACCGGAAATCCTGTCTTTAAGACCTGAACAATTTGCAGATTATGTCGGCCAAACCGAAGTTGTGGAAGCGCTTAAAATTGCTATCGAAGCAGCGATACAACGCGAGGAACCGGTTGATCACATCCTCTTTCATGGACCACCCGGTCTTGGAAAAACTACCTTGGCACACATTATCGCAAATGAAATGGGGGGTAATCTGACTTCAACGTCCGGTCCTTCCCTTGAAAAAGGCGGAGACCTCATCGGTATTCTGACCCATTTGGAAGACAGGGATATTCTGTTCATCGACGAAATTCACAGAACACCCAAGATTGTAGAAGAATTTTTATATCCTGCCATGGAAGACTTTGCCGTGGACTTTGTCTTTGACAAAGGAATCCATGCCCGCAGTCATAAATACCGCCTGAATCGCTTTACTCTGGTTGGGGCGACCACCCGGGTGGGGCTTTTATCTGCACCCCTGCGCGACCGGTTCGGAATTTTCAGAAGTCTTGATTTTTACAATGAAGCGGATTTGGCAAAAATCATCCGGCGTTCGGCGGCTCTGCTGAAGGTTACGGTTGATGATGAAGGAGCCAACGAGCTTTCAAGTCGATCCAGAGGAACGCCACGGATTGTAAACAGACTTCTTAAACGAGTCAGAGATTATTCACAGGTGCGGGCAGACGGCATCATTACAAAAAAAACCGTTGAAGCAGCGCTGGTTCTGGAAGGCGTCGATGAAAAAGGATTAACCGATCTTGACCGTAAATATCTAAAAACAATCATTGAATTTTATAAAGGCGGTCCTGTGGGAATTGAAGCCATCGCAGCGACCCTCCAGGAAGAAACAGATACCCTGGTGGATGTCATAGAACCTTATCTTTTAAAAGTCGGGCTTGTCACAAGAACATCTTCAGGAAGAAAGGCTTCGGAAGCGGCCTACAAACACCTCGGATTCAGCTTTCAAAAAAGAATGTTTCAATGATGGTTGGTTTCGTAAACAATTAAAAAATGGATTCTTGCGAAGCCATCGCCACTTAATTATGTCGATTATTACACTCCTTACAGACTTTGGCGCCAAAGATGTCTATGTCGGTGTCATGAAAGGTGCAATCCTTTCTATAAACCATTCTGCCGTGATTGTTGATGTCTGTCATCATATCGATCCACAGGATTTGATCGAAGCAGCCTATCTCATCACATCTTCATACAAATATTTTCCCAAAAACACGGTGCATATCATTGTTGTAGATCCTGGGGTTGGCGGAAACCGTTCAATCGTTGCCGTTAAATTGTCTGATCACATATTCCTTGCACCTGACAATGGTGTTTTAACCCTTCTAATGGATGAAGGAGACCTTGACGAGATCGTTCGCGTCGAAAACACCCGATACTTCTTAAATTCCATCAGCCGAACCTTTCATGGCCGGGATATTTTTGCGCCTGTTGGTTCCCACATATCCAAGGGTGTTCCCATTGAAAAATTGGGTCCACGCCTGGGCATGCAAGATCTTATCCGTTTAAGTATCCCTAAACCATATATTTCAAATAAAGATGAACTTATAGGGACAATAATATCCATTGATCGATTTGGGAACTGTATCTCTAATATTAATGAAAATTGTCTTCACAAATTTGTTAAGAACGATGCTGAAAAAAAATTTGAAATCAAAATAGGGAAAACTGTAATTAACCATTTATCCCGAACCTATACAGACGTAGAGCCGGGATGCCCTATTGCTGTTATCGGGAGCTTCGGATTCCTTGAAATCGCCCTGAATTGCGATAATGCCGGCCATCGGTTAAACATTGAAAAGGGAGACACAATTACTTTGAAATAAACGGTTGCAGGAGATAAATCGTGAAAAAAATATCGGAAGATTTTTCCATTATTGATAAAGAATTAACGATAGATGGTACAGTCTCTACCACTGGAAGGCTTATCGTCAAAGGTATTTTGAAAGGTACGGTTATTGGGAAAAATGTTGTCATTGCCGAAGAAGGATCTGTTTATGCGAATGCGAAGGTTGCCAGCATGACCATCGGCGGAACCTTTGAAGGGGAAATCAGGGCGTTGAAAAAATTGATCCTGTTATCAACCGGAAAATGCACCGGCAAAGTTGTCTGCAAGGATTTAGTAATAGAAACCGGTGGAATTTTGAATGCTCAGGTAACATGTCTCTCGGGTAAAGATACCGGTATAGACATCCAAGACAAAGAGACGATCGTATAAATTGACAATGATTGGACAATAAAATGCTTAAAAAAATTATTTCCGGCGGGCAGACCGGCGCTGATCAGGCTGCTCTTGATGTTGCCATTAAACTTGGAATTCCATATGGTGGGTGGATACCCAAAGGGCGGATAACAGAAAAGGGCGTTTTAGATCCTAAATATAAACTCAACGAGATGGAAACCACCAACTATAATAAGCGGACCGAACAGAACGTCATAGATTCTGACGGCACCCTGATTATATCCCACGGCAGACTCACCGGCGGATCAGATTATACCCGTGAAATGGCCCTTTTACACCATCGGCCTTGGCTTCACATTGATCTGAACAAAACCGGTGCCTTTCAAGCTGCCGAAAAAATCAAATCATGGATTACCGAAAATGAAATCGAGATTTTGAACGTAGCAGGACCCAGAGCGAGCAAGAATCCGGCGATATATCAGGCTACGGTCGACATTATCGAAACTGTTTTTTATCTGGATCTTATCGATGACACCATACCCGCCTCTTTTACCGTTACCCCCAAACGTCGTGCTGAAATGGCAAAAGACATCCTCCCTCAAACCGTTGAAGAGGCTACGGATAAACTTTTGTCAAAACTATCGCTAAGAGACAAAACCATGATTGCCAATATTCCCAAAGACAATGTAATGGACCTTTACCATTCGCTCGGAGAATATATGCAAAACGAAGTCCGTTTATGGCTCACCAATGAATCGTTGTTAAAATCATGTCGGTCAATATCCGATGATAAACATTTGAATGAATATAGTGCATCTTTGGTGATCATTAAATTATTATGGGAAAAGCTTCAAAACACCAATGTACTGAAAATTGTGAGATAGTTCTTTTCGGAATCATCTCCCGATTCGTTGTAGTTAATAAAGTAAAATAAGTGGATCATTTCCGATTGAGAAGGTGTGATCCAAAGGGATATAAATTATGCCCCACATTGTTTTTGTATGTACCGGCAACATATGCCGAAGTCCCATGGCAGAAGGTTTTTTGCTACAAAAATGCAAGGAAATGGGCCGCCATGACCTGACGGTTTCATCCATGGGAATTCACGGACTAAACGATTATCCAGCTACCGAACATGCCCAAAAAGTCTGCGAAAACGACGGCTTTGACATCTCATCTCACAAGGCGCGATATCTGGTAGCAGACGAGCTGCAAAAGGCCGATCTTATCTTATGCATGGAACCTGTTCACAAAAAATTCATACAGACCTTTTTCCCTTGGCTTCATAAAAAAGTCTTTCTTCTTGGGGCCTGGCCTGAAAAACAAACTCGAAAAAGTGCCATCAAAGATCCCATGGGCGGTTCGTACGAAAAATACCAAGAGGTGTTCAGCCTTATCAAAACCCATATCGAACGCATCATTCCCCTGCTGTAAATTCGGCGTTCCGGCCAAGTGTCAAAAATATGTTCCCTTTTAGAAAATACAACGGCACAGGTGAGTTTTTAAGTAAACTTGGTCTATTCCGGTTTTTCCTTTTTGCTAAAAACACGAATTGATCTGTCCCTGCCCTTTTGATCCTTAATTTTTGCGGTCAGGCTATTTTTCCATGGCAACAAAACATCCGGGTCCGTGACGGTTACGACCGGACAGTTGGATCGATAACTGGTGCGTTCCACAACGCTCCCGGCATACCATTTTCCATTCTTTTCCTTGGTATGAGAAATGTGCGTTTCTCGCTGCTCTATGTTACTCAAGGGGTGAGGATAGAATTCCGGCCTGAGCATTACCTGAAAGATATGGTTTTGATGATTCATTTTCATTAAGGCGCATAAACAAAGCGACGTTGGAGACAGCATCGCCCTTGGCTTAATTTGGGTTCTTAATTACCCATTTTGATTGCGATATTCATGCCAGATTTCGAGAATACGAAAACAGTAGACAACTCTCAGATAAAACTGAATTATTATGAGGGAAAAGATCAAATTGTTTGAATTTACAGCAAATATGATGTCAGAATTTTTTACAAATTGTAAAGGGCTTTGAGGTGAATATTTTCCACAAACTTCAAAAATCGAAAAAGGATAAAAAAGTATCGATGAAACAATAATACTCCGCTTAAAAGAATGCCTTCTTTTCGTGCATCTGATTTGAGGACCAGAGGCATTGTGCTGGATTCTCTTGACCCAGCCTCAATAACAGATTATATTAAGGCCCTTATTATCATTTATTTAACCCTATTTCTAATTAAAACATCAAACAAAAACACAACATAAATGAGACATCGGGATCCGGCGTGTTTTTGAAATATGGTTTCACTCTAATTTTTAAAGCGAACAAATCGTAAGAAACGGAATGAACACGGAATCTTTCAGAAACCTTTGTCTTTTTCATACTCTTGATGGGCTTCGAGACGGTCTGACCCACTTTTCGGGGTCGAGTCGGGCAGCACTCATTTATGCCATCAAGCCTAACGACCCGATTCGCATCTACGATCCACAGCACCTGTTACAGGGACACGAACCCATATTAAAAGAACTTTATCTTCAATCGAATCAATGGCGTAATAATGTTACTGAAGAAATCCTTCAAAAGATGCTCTCGGGACATATCCATCCCCAAAAGAACCTTCAACTTGCGGGGTTGATCTCCTACGGCGGTCGATCACGTTCGATTTTCTACCAGATGTGGTTTACAGAGCATCATCCCGACATGTGTTCCATCGGGCCCACTGAGTGCTGGCTGGAACATGCTATCTGGCTCCTTTCTCATGATTTTGCCACAGAGGATCCCTTGTACACGAGAACTTCCGGCAATGTCCTACGGGAATATGCAACCCATGCGGTTCGGGATTATATTATTGATCAAATGAACATCATGCTGGGCTGGGATACTCAAATACGGGTATATCCTATTCTGGACGCCGTCCTCGGTATTTCCAGGACCCGTGAAGAAAAGGCATGGCCTCTGGGTGAACTGATTTTTGTCGAACCAAAAGCCGTTTTAGAAATGCAATTTTTAGCCCGGTTTCCTCTTTTGGAACAACCAAACCTTAATAATTTCAAACATGTTTGTAAACTCCTCCAGAGCGTTGAGAACTCAGAGCGGAAACTGATCTCCGACGGTAAAACCATCGTCGGAATTTCTGCCGACACCGAGAAAACGTTTCACATCACCGCTGATTTCAGGGGTGAATACGGTTTTTTGGGCATAAACGGTGATCTGGTGTGCAGTTTTGCAAACGGCAGTTTTCATTCGACAACGCGCCGGGCCAAGCTCGTAGAGGTGGAAGAAGCCCTGCTCGAATCGGACCTGGATTTTGCCACAGGACATGAACTTTTTCAGATTATTTCCCGAATCGTGCATACGGCTGAAAGAGAAAAGTACGGTTGTACGCTGGTTATCGACTTTAATGATCCACCCATAGAAATTGCAGGGCAAAAATCTGAACAAACACTGGATCTCAGGAAAGAGCGTTTTCTAAACCTCTCGGAATCCTTGGCAAAGCTGGATGGAGCGCTCCATATCGGAGCGGATCTGACACTTCACGGGTTTGCCTGTCTTCTAGACGGTCTCGCCGTCCCGGGAGAGGATCGGGCCCGGGGTGCGCGCTTCAACTCGGCACTGAGGTTCACCGCCATACATAAGAATGTTATCATCGTGGTCGTCTCCGCAGACCGGCCGATTTCGGTCATTCAAGAAGGTGTTGAGTTGAACGCTCAATGCGAATGGAAGCCCGTTCCGGGGTGTATGAAACCGCCGCCCACAGTTGAGCAATTTATAGAATAAGCGTTTTTGAAACCAATTACTCTTTAACCGCAGAATCAAAAAGATACGCTATGAAAATACCATCAAAGCTACCGGATGTCGGTGTTACCATTTTTACAATCATGTCCAAGCTCGCAAGCGATTATAATGCCATAAATCTCTCTCAGGGTTTTCCGGATTTTGATGTTCATCCCGACCTTTTGGCATTGGTCGATAATTATATGCGCTCCGGATACAATCAATACGCGCCCATGCAGGGCGTACAAACCTTGCGGGAACGGATTGCAGAAAAAGTTTTGGAGCTGTATCATGCCGACTATGATCCTGAGTCTGAAATTACCGTGACATCCGGTGCAACAGAGGCATTGTTTGCAGCCATCAGTGCTGTTGTTCAACAAGGGGATGAAGTGATCATTCTTGAACCGGCATTTGACTCCTATGTGCCGGTCATCAAGCTCAACGGCGGCATTCCCGTGTATGTCGAATACAAATTCCCGGACTACAGAATCGACTGGAATGATGTCAGAAACGTTCTGTCTTCTAAAACCAGACTCATTATCCTGAATTCACCTCATAATCCAACAGGCGCTGTATTTACGGATACTGACATATCCGAACTTAAAAACATTTTACAGGATACGAACGTGCTGATTTTGAGTGATGAAGTTTACGAGCATATTATTTTTGACGGTGTAAGGCATGAAAGTATTGCCCGGCATCCTGAGCTTGTTGAAAGGAGCTTTGTGATCAGCTCCTTTGGAAAAACCTATCACACCACCGGCTGGAAAATTGGATACTGCCTGGCACCGGCCCCGTTATCTAAAGAATTTCAAAGGGTGCATCAGTTTTTAACCTTTGCATCCAATACGCCGATTCAGTATGCTTATGCCCAATTTATGAAAAACAAAGACATATATTTGAACCTTTCTGAATTTTATCAGAAAAAAAGAGATAAATTTTTATCGCTCATTAAACATTCGCGGTTTAAAGCGTTGCCCTGTCGAGGCACTTACTTTCAGATGCTGGATTATTCGGCAATTTCCAATGAACCCGATGTCGAATTCTCAAAAAGGCTCACCACAGAGCATGGTGTGGCATCCATTCCACCTTCTGTTTTTTACCACCATCAAGTTGATCACAAGGTCCTTCGATTCTGTTTTGCAAAAAAAGATGAAACTCTTGAAAAAGCTGCGGAGAAATTATGCAAGATTTAAAAATAACACTGATTCAAAGCGAACTGGTCTGGGAAGATATTGCATCAAATTTAACCGGGTTTGACAACAAAATCAATGCCATTGAAGAAGACACCCATCTTATTGTACTTCCGGAAATGTTTTCCACCGGCTTTACTATGAATGCCGCTGCTCTGGCCCAGGACATGAAGGGTTCTGCGGTCAAATGGATCAAAGAAAAGTCGGCAGAAAAGAATGTGGATATGGTGGGAAGTATCATCGTCGATGACAACGGCAAATTTTTCAACCGGTTGCTTTGGGCCAAACCCAATGGTGACATCTTCACCTATGACAAAAAACACCTCTTTCGGATGGCGGGAGAAGAAAAAATATACAGCGCCGGCACTGAAAATATTACGGTTGAGCTGAACGGTTGGAAGATCAGACCCTTTATCTGCTATGATCTGCGCTTTCCGATCTGGACACGAAATGTTGCGAACCGGTTCGATGCAGCCATATTTATCGCCAACTGGCCTGAAAGACGCTCAGCGCACTGGAAAGCCCTCTTGCGGGCCAGAGCCATTGAAAATCAGTGCTACATGATCGGCGTCAACCGTGTCGGAACAGACGGAAACGGGCTGTTTTACAGCGGAGATTCATCCGTCATCGATCCATGGGGAAGCGTTATTTTTCAAAAGAGCAACCAGCCATGTATATACACGGCCCAATTATCGTATGATCTTCTCAAAAAATGCAGAGAAGATTTTCCGGTCTGGATGGATGCGGATAATGATTTGATTCCTTTTAAATAAATTTTAAAATTATGCAGATAACCTATTGATATTTAAAAGATAGTTTCCTGTTTTTTCTTTATGATCCCTTGCCGCGAGTCTTGTCCGCCTCAGGTGTGATCATGCGGTTTTAAAAAAAGATTATCCATGGAGCGGGTGTTTAGAAAAACTCCCCGACCCCTCAAATAAATTAGAAGTGGTCTCACTCTAATTCCCATTCGATTTGATCAAAGATGTCCTCAATCTGATACAGCGTCTTGTCGGCTTTGGCCAAGTCCCAAGCTGCAATATGTTCTTCAGCTTCCTTGTGAAGCTTGCGGAGGTTGTCTTTGTGTTTAAGTAAAATCTTTCTAAAAGGCGGATTCCCCTCCAACTCGTAAAGAAGCTTGTCCAGTTTTCCAACGATGTCAAAGAGAGAAGGTCCTTCTTCTAGCCATGCCTTATGAACATAACTTAGGCCCTGGGCAATCTTGGGATAATCCGACTTCATGTCCTTTTTATAATAGGGACGAACTTGGACGGTAAGCTGCATATGTTTGCTCATGTGTTTTGTTCTCCTTTTTTATCCACGGTAAAAAATCACTCAACTCAGGTTTAACTTAATCAAAAAAATATTTGTTCTCTCAACAGGATGATACGAAAAAATCTCATTTATTATCAATAAAAATAAGTTGGCGACCTCCCGGTGATTCCATATTGACACACTTATTTTGCTTTCCTATAATTTTAAACACTATCGCATCAAAAACGCACTTTTACAAACAATAACGGACCATTTTTTAGTGGGGGGGTGATCGATGAAAAATAACTACGAGAAGCTCGGCGCATTTTACCTCGGCAAGGAATATGATCTGGCTTCCCGAACGCTTAAAAAAGATCTGATCCTCTATGACGCCAAAGACCTCAATACTCATGCGGTCATCATCGGCATGACCGGCAGCGGAAAAACCGGACTGGGAATGGCCATTTTGGAAGAAGCTTTGATGGACAATGTTCCTATTATTGCCATCGACCCCAAAGGAGATCTGACAAACCTGCTGTTGAACTTTCCAGATCTTAGCCTTGAAGATTTCCAACCCTGGGTGAACGCCCAGGATGCCCTGAATAACGGCCTTACCATAGATCAATTTGCGGCAAAGCAGGCTGAACTTTGGCGAAAAGGCCTCTCCGACTGGGATCAAGGGCCCGATCGCATTGCCCGCCTGAAAGACACAGCCGATTTTGCCGTTTACACTCCGGGAAGCCATGCAGGGCTTTCGGTGAGCGTTCTGAGATCCTTTTCACCGCCAACCCCCACGATTCTTGAAGACCCCGACCTGCTTCGTGAACGGATCCAAACGACAACCACGGGTCTTCTCGCACTTTTGGGCATTGAAGCCGATCCTATTATCAGTCGCGAAAACATATTGCTGTCCAACATTTTCGAAACGGTTTGGTCAGCGGCCAAAAGCCTCGACCTGGCCGGATTGATCCACACCATTCAGGCACCCCCTTTTAATCGTATTGGAGTAATGGATCTGGAATCGTTTTATCCTGCCAAGGAACGTTTTGCTCTGGCCATGCGAATGAACAACCTCCTCGCGTCTCCGGGGTTTGAATCCTGGCTGGAAGGCGACCCACTCAATATCGGACAGATGCTCTATACCGCGCAGGGCAAACCCCGGGCTTGTATTTTCACCATCAGCCACCTTTCCGATTCCGAACGAATGTTTTTCGTTTCCATGCTGCTCAACGAAATTTTAGGATGGATGCGCACACAGCCCGGTACGTCCAGCTTGCGTGCCATTTTGTATATGGATGAAATTTTCGGCTACTTTCCTCCGGTGGGCAATCCACCGTCCAAGACGCCTCTTTTGACGCTGCTGAAGCAGGCCCGGGCATTTGGCCTGGGCGTTGTGTTGTCTACCCAAAATCCGGTTGATTTAGACTATAAAGGGCTTGCCAATACCGGTACATGGTTCATTGGCCGTCTCCAGACCGAACGTGACAAGGGACGCGTTTTAGAAGGCCTTGAAGGCGCTGCTGCAGGCAGCGGATTTGATCGCAGCCAAATGGAAGAAATACTGGCCGGGTTGGGAAAGCAGGTATTTCTTTTGCACAACGTGCATGAAAATGAACCTGTGATTTTTCAAACCCGCTGGGTCATGTCTTATTTGCGGGGGCCTATGACCCGGGAACAAATCAAGGTCCTTATGGCCCATAGAAAAAAACTGACGACAACCGCAGCAAACATACCCGCTATCCCCGCAGTATCGGATCCATTAAATCCTTCTCTGCCTGTCCGAGCAACAGAAGGACCGCCGGTAGTGCCCCCGGGAATCGACACGTTTTGTTTGGCCTCATCCGGTGCCGGCCATGGGGTGGTATATTACCCTGGTGTGGTCGCCCGCATGGATGTTCACTATTCTAATGCCAAGTATAAGGTTGATACCACCGAAACACTGGCACTTGCGGCCCAGTTGGAAGAAGGCCCTGTTGCCCTGGACTGGGACAGCGCCGTGGAGTTTGATCCGATAGCTGTTGAGGCATCGCCGATAAGGGATGGGGAATATGCCGATCTGCCGACTGCCGCACAAAACGTATCAAACTTTCGCAAGTGGAACAAGGATCTGCTACGCTGGGTTCGCCAAAACCGGCCTCTGGTGCTTTTGCATTCCAAGAGTTTTGGATTGATTAGCCAATTGGGTGAATCCGAGGGCGAGTTTCGCTTGCGAATGGCACAGATAATGCGCGAAAAGCGTGACCTGGAAGTCGAGAAGCTGCGCAAAAAGTACGATAAACGATTCACCACGCTAAAAGATCGTCTAATGCGCGCCGAACAGGCTATCGCCAGAGAAGACGAACAGGCCAAAGCCAGTAAAATGCAGACCGCGATATCCTTTGGCACTGCGATTCTTGGTGCTTTTTTAGGCCGTAAAGCAGTCAGCGCCACATCGGCCCAACGGGTTGGAACGGCCATGAGATCTGCCAGCCGTGTTCAAAAAGAAAAAATGGATGTGGCCAGGGCCCAGGAGAGGGCAGAGGCTGTCCGCCGACAATTATCTGAACTCGACGATCGCCTGCAAGAAGATATCGATGCCATAGCATTCTCTCTGGATGCTGAAGCCGAAGAACTTGAAAAAATCAGCGTAAAGCCCAAGAGTACGGATATTGCTTTAGAAATCTTCGGGCTGGCCTGGATGCCTTTCAGAAAAAATGCGGGAGGTGGGCTGAGCCCTGACTGGGAATAGTCGTAATATCCAAT
>JASFGF010000011.1:0-19220 GCA_050123915.1 Desulfobacterales bacterium
GCACGGCTCGGGCTTACGGGTGCTCAAGCATCAGTTTCAGTCGGTTGGAAAGAGATATGCGCCGTCGTGGAGCATCCTCACTGCATTGGGATTAAAATGCGTTTTCCCTGATAAACGAGGGGTTTCATGTGAAAAATGATATCATCAATAAAATAAAAAAGGCTTCCGTTAAAAAAAAGTTCCCCGACGGCTCTTTGTATACCAGTATCTCCATCGAACATATCATAAATCTCTCAAATTTTTTTCAACTCAGCGGACGTCATATAGAAATCACAGCTCTTGATGAAAACATTATTCCTGAACATTATGTCCGCAACATGAAAACATTTTCACCCAAGGATCAGTCGATTCTACTAGATTCACGGGCAAGCATTGTTGGTTTAGGGGGACTGGGCGGTGCTGTAACTGAAATTCTCGCTCGCATTGGAATCGGCACACTTATACTGATTGAAGCCGACACATTCGAAGAGAGTAACCTGAACCGGCAATTTTTAAGCGCACATCATCTTCTTGATACATCCAAAACCAAGGCCGCCATTAAAAGGGTCCGTGAAATAAATCCGACGATTACTGTTGAGGAACATGACGAGTTGCTCGACCAAAACAATGCAGCAAATCTAACTGAACATTCAGATGTCATTATTGACTGCCTTGACAATATACAAACTCGATTTTTTCTGGAAAGCGCCGCTAAAAAGGTCGGATCACCTCTTGTATCTGCTGCGGTTGCAGGAGTTTACGGACATGTCAGCAGCATCTTTCCTGAAGACAAGGGACTATCGCTGATATACGGTGATTCGGATATTCTGCCACAGAAAGGGGTTGAGACTTCATTGGGTTGCTTGCCGCATGCTGTTACACTCCTTGCAGCTCTGGAAACTTCTGAAGTCGTAAAAATACTTTTAAAAAAAGGATCCGTTTTAAGAAACAAGCTGGGTGTAATAGATCTAATGGATAATATTTTTGAAGTCCTGGATTTACTTTGATCCGGCAATAAACCGGACCATCTGACCGATGACCATGAAGAGAATCTCTTTTGGCATAAAACCCTTGGGCATCCATTCCATAACCGTGTCCGTCATCTCCTTTGTACTCTTTTCAATATTTTTCGTTTTCGCGTAAGATGCTTCCAGAATACGCCTGGTTTCCATGGCGGCATCCATTGATTTTTGTAAAAAATATCTGCCCTCGCTGCCGGTCCTTGCGCCAAAGTGTTCCGTAAGATAAACCTCGATTTCATAGCGGGCCATCTTTTGAAGGCTCTCTTGGTACTTGTCAAAATTTGAATTGGCAGCGGTAAATATCCTATCCCCAATTGGGATGCCTCCTGCATCAGAAGCAAACATCGCTTTTTCTTGGGGCACATATAATGCAATTGAACACGAAGAATGACCCGGAACCTCCATCACTTCCATTGACAGATCATCACAACTAAGAATATCCCCCTCTTTTACAACATCATCAATATGGATGCTGTCAAACTCAAATTCAATATCTTTGCCCGGTTGTTCCAGTCCATGTTCCGTCAAGAGTAATCGATTTAAAGATGAAATACTTTCCATAACTTCGGGCTTATCCAAAAGCTCTTTTGCCCTTTGCGATGCCGTTATTGATACCCAGGGCCATCGGCTTTTAAAAAAAGGGACGATGCCACAGTGGTCAAAATGGGAATGGAGTATGATGATCCGTTTTATTTTTTTTTCTTCTATCTTAAAGCGTTTCAGTTGTTTTATAATATCAGGAACAATGTAAGTTAAGCCGCCCCCGAGCAGAGCAAATTCTTCTGAACCTTTTAAAAGATAAACACATGATTCTTTTCGTCCAAGAAATAAAATTCTGTCCGTAACGAAACCTGGTTTTTCTATAATCATTTTTTCCTCACTTGACATATCTTCGTGTTCATAGTCTATTTTGACAGGCCCACTTAATTTGTCAAGATTGAAGACTGCATTTACAATGACAAAAAACCTTAAAGAAAAAAAGAATATCTTTTCTCGAACATTTCATGTACAAGCTGCCGGCTGTCTGCTCAGGGTTAAACGCATTGAACCTGAATCTGCTACACGTTTAGAGGATCGCCCCACACTTGTTTTTCTTCATGAAGGCCTTGGCTGTATCGAAATCTGGAGGAATTTTCCGGAAACGCTCTGTGCGTCCCTTGGTTGCACAGGGGTGGTTTATGACCGAAAAGGTTACGGCGATTCCGAAATGTTTGAAGGTCCGTGGCCGGTTGATTATCTAGAAATTGAATCTTCAAGATATTTACCTTCGCTGTTAAAGGAATGCGACATCGATAATGCCATTCTCATCGGACATAGTGATGGGGGAACTATCGCACTCATCACGGCCGCATCTCACAGCAACCTGATACGCGGCATTATTACAGAAGCAGCACACATTTTTGTTGAACAAATCACCATCGAAGGAATCCGCCGGACGGTTGAAGCTTTTGAAACCACTTCTTTAAAAGAAAAGTTTGTCCGGTATCATAAAGAACATACGGAGACGATTTTCTACCGGTGGGCCGACAGGTGGCTGTCACCTGAATTTTCCAACTGGAATATTGAAAAAGACCTTTCTAAAATCACATGTCCGGTCCTTGTTCTCCAGGGTGAAGATGATGCGTATGGAACCCCTGCCCAGGTCGAAGGTATTGCCGGCCAGGTATCCGGACCGGTGTGTGTCAAACTCATTCCAAACTGCGGCCACACGCCTCATTTTCAGGCCAAAGATACGGTTCTTTCAGAAATGACGCGATTCGTCAGGAAATTTTTTCTATGATAGCTTTAGCCGGTATCAGGCCCGTGGCACCGGCGGATACAATATTCCCGGCAACACCGGGTCCGTCTCCGGCAACGTACATCCCATGAATCTTAGTCTCCAACTCGCCGGTTGTCTCAACCTGTGTGGCAAAGAACTTAATTTCAGGTGCGTAAAGGAGCGTTTCGTCATTGGACACCCCTGGAACTACGCGGTTAAGTTGATCCAAACCTTGAATAATATTGGTTAAAATTCTTTCCGGCAGGGCCATGGCAATATCACCACAGACCACATTTGTCAGTGTCGGCTCGATATAGCCTTTATTGACACGATGCCATGTGCTACGCCTGCCGCGCTTGAGATCGCCAAAGCGCTGAAGTATCGGTCTGCCGCCGCCGATCAAAGTGGCGAGGCTCCCGATAGATTCACCATAGGCTTGATTGTCTGTCACAGGCTCGGTAAGAATTACCTTTGACAAAAATGCAAAGTTGGTATTCTCAGATTTCTTGTGCTGATACGAATGGCCATTGACACAGACAAAATTACTGTAATTTTCTAAAGAAACAAACCCGCCGTTATTGGTACAAAATGTCCGGGTCTGATCATCATATTTTGATGTCTGTATAAAAAAAGTGGGGTCATAAATGACATTACAAAGATCTTGCATGATATCCTTGTGAACCTCGACACGTACGCCGACTTCAATGCCTCTTTGCTTGAGTCCTATCCCGTATTTTTGTGCCAGTTTTCCAATCCAGTCAGCCCCCACACGTCCGGGTGCCAGGATAATGTTGTTTGAAAAGTATTTTTTTCTGCTGGTTGCGACACCTTTTACTCGTCCATTTTCCACAATGATGTCCTTGACTTCTTCAGACGTGTGCAGGGTCGCCCCTTTGGACTTGATGTAATCCGCCATATTTGAAATATATCCGGGCAGGCATTCGCTCCCAAGATGTTTCTGTTTGATAATAAGCAGATCGATTCCATACCGCTTGGCCCTTTTACGGATATTTTTGGCTTCTTCCATATCCGTTGGATAGACAACGCTATCCATGCCGAATTTGTTGAATATCTCTTCTGTCTCATGAATTAGCTTCTGAGACCGGCGTATCGACATAAACTGTGTTAGATCGGTCTTTCCTAATTTATGGATAAAGTTTAGCTTGCCGTCTGAAAATAGACCTGCTCCACCGACACCGCACAATATATTACACGGTCGACATTTCATGCATTTCTTATTCTTACTCATCGGGCATCTGCGTTTTAAAGGACCTTTTCCTTTTTCAACAATAAGAACATTGAGTTTGGAGTGTTCACAAAGATAAAACGCTGCAAATAGTCCGGCAGGCCCACCCCCAACGATAATGACATCATATTTATTACTCTTTATTGTTGTTTTGGACGCGGACATATTGTTCTCCTATTATCATAAATCTCCTATTATCTTATAGCAAATGTCATAAATATGTTCCGATTGAATCACTTCCTGCAACAATTTGAATTAAGCTGGCGGAAACGGAACATATTTTAAAAATATCTAGAAGCCATCTCAAAATAAAGATTTTGGTTCAAGATCAAGGCGAAGCCGAGTTTTAACCCGCCCCGTCTGTCGACGGGAACTTCGACACGCATACTCAAGTATGTCGAGGACTTAAAACGAGGCGTCAACGCCGAGGCTTGTCCGCCTCACCGCAAGCGGCATCTAGGACTGGCGGGTTGGGCCAAAAGATTATTTTGAGATAGCTTCTAGATACTTTACTTGCGCGTAAACAAAATGTCGACAAATAAAAAAAGCCTTGTCGCTTCGGGCAAGGCTTTCAAAAATATAAGTTGCTGACAAAAGATTCGGGTTAGGTTTCTGACTCTGTGTCTTTTGCTTTTTGGGGGGACTTTTTTACTTCAGTTTCAACTTCTTCTGTCTTTTCTGATTCATCCGATCCCAATCCCAAAGCCTCATCTTTAGCTTTTTCATCGACGTCCTCAGAAATTGTATCGGATTCTGACAATGTTGCCTTGTCATCAGACTCAACTTGTTCTACTCTTTTTTCATCCTTTCCCTCTTCGACCTCAGCGCTTTCTTCTTCATCGGCCTTTTTCTTTTCAATGTCTTCTTCTACAGCCTTCTTTTTTTCTACGGGTTCTTCTTCTTTAATATCTTTTTTCTTGTCAGCGATTTTCTTAGTTATAGGTGCCTTCGCCTTCTTTTTCTTTTTAGTTTTTTTCTTTTTGTCATCTACGGAAAAGACCAGCTCAATCAATGAAATGGGGGCGGCATCGCCCGGCCTTCTTCCAAGTTTGGTAACTCGGGTGTAACCTCCTGATCTATCTCCATAATGTTTAGCGGCTTCAGCGAAAAGTTTATGAACAACTTCTTTTTCTCTGACAATTGAAAGCGCCTGTCGTCTGGCATGAAGGTCACCCCGCTTTGCCAGAGTAATCAAATTGTCGGCCCATCGTCTTAATTCTTTTGCTTTAACGTCTGTTGTACGAATACGTTGATGTTTGAAAAGTGAGGTCACCATATTTCTGAACATGGCGTCCCGGTGACTGCTCGTTCTATTTAATTTTAAACCTGCTTTTCGATGTCTCATTAGACTAATTACTCTCCTTCCTCTGTATCTTCCTCGGACGGCTCAAATCCTTCCAGCTTCATTCCAAGAGAAAGGTCCATTTCGCTGAGTACTTCTTTAATCTCATTTAAAGATTTTCTTCCAAAGTTTTTGGTTTTGAGCATCTCTGCCTCTGTTTTGCTGACCAACTGATAAATTTTAACAATATTTGCGTTTTTTAGGCAGTTGGCACTGCGAACAGAAAGCTCAAGTTCTTCAACACTTCTATAAAGATTCTCATTAAATTTAGGTTTTTCTTTTTCCTCGGTCTTTCTGACAGGCTCCGGCTCGAGTTGTTCATCAAAATTGATAAAAATCGTCATCTGTTCCTTCAATATTTTAGCAGCATAGGCCACTGCATCCTCAGGCATAATACTTCCATCCGTCCAGACCTCAAGGGTTAGTTTGTCATAATCCGTTCTCTGGCCGACGCGGGCATTCCCCACCACGTATGTCACACGTTTAATCGGTGAAAAAACAGCATCAACCGGTATGGTGCCCAGGGGTGCCTCTTCATCTTTGTTTGCTTCTGACAATGAATAGCCTTTTCCTATATTTACGGTCATACTCATCGTTAATTTTGCTTTATCTGAAAGTGTTGCAATATGTTGTTCGGGATTCAACACTTCACATCTTCCATCTTCACTGATGATATCGCCCGCAGTAACCTCCCTCTTTCCCTCCAGATCAATTCGAACTGTTTTCGGCTCAGGGTCAGCAAGTTTGAAACGAACCTCCTTTAAATTGAGGATAATCTCCGACACGTCTTCATATATACCTTGAATAACACTAAACTCGTGCATAACACCTTCAAACTTTACGGATGTTATAGCAGCACCGTAAAGAGAGGAAAGAATTATTCTTCTTAATGAATTTCCGATGGTTATACCAAATCCCCTTTCAAGAGGTTCACAAACAAACTTTCCATAGCTGGGTTTGCTAGTTACCTGAACCTTTTTTGGCCTTATCATCTCTCGCCAGTTCATGTACATAAGTCCATTTGATGTCATTATAAATTCTCCAATTTTTTAAGAGGAATATCGGCAGGATATATGAATGATATATGAAATTACAACTGTCCCACAATCCATATTTTACATCCTCTATCTCCAACTACTTAGAATAAAGTTCTACTATAAGTTGTTCCTGAATTGGTGTTGTTATATCTTCACGAGAAGGAAATTCTTTTACTATTCCTTTCATGTTCTCTTTTTCTAAGTCAAGCCACTGCGGAATACCCCTTCGTACCACCGCATCAAGTGCACTTTCTAGGGACTGGATCTTACGGCTCTTTTCTCGGACTTCAACAACATCTCCGATTTTAATAAGATAGGATGGAATATTAACTTTTCTGCCATTAATCAGAAAGTGATTGTGTTTTACAAAGTGGCGACCTTGAGACCGAGAATTAACAAAGCCCAATCGATAAACGACATTATCAAATCTTCGTTCCAAAAATACCAAAAGATTTGTACCGGTAATACCTTTCTGGTTGTCTGCTCTTTCAAAAAACAGATGGAACTGTTTTTCTGAAAGACCGTACATCCGTTTAACTTTTTGTTTTTCTCTAAGCTGAATCCCGTAGTCTGATATTTTTCTGCCGCGACGTTGGCCATGCTGACCCGGTGGATAACCGCGTCGATCGAAAGCACATTTATCCGAATAACAGCGGTCTCCCTTAAGAAACAATTTTAAGTTTTCGCGCCGGCATATCCGGCATACTGAACCTGTATATCGAGCCAAGTATTCCTCCTTTTTTACAAACGTTTTAAGTTTTAGGTGTTAAGTTTTAACTATATGTAACTACACGATAAACGATAATATAAAACCTAACACTTAAAACCTAAAACGTAATGAATCCGATCTGTTACGAATTCATCAATCTTCATTTTTCAATGATCTAAACCCTTCTTCGCTTAGGCGGTCGACAACCATTATGCGGAATGGGTGTTACATCCTTAATCATTATAACGTTAAATCCTGCAGCCTGTAGTGATCGAAGGGCGGATTCCCGTCCTGAACCCGGGCCCTTAACGTACACCTCTACATTTTTCATCCCATGTTCCATTGCTTTTTTAGCAGCATCTTCCGCCGCGATCTGAGCAGCAAATGGTGTGCTCTTTCGGGATCCCTTAAAACCCTGGACACCCGCACTCGACCAGGCGACGACATTACCCGCAGGATCTGTAATTGTAACGATCGTATTGTTAAAAGTCGACTGAATATGAACGATACCACTGGGTATATTTTTCTTTTCTTTTCGTTTGGTTCGAACTTTTTTTGCCATGGTTTATGCTCCTGACAATCGATTCGTTATCCATCATTGATCAATATCAACTCTAATAACAAATAACTTTTTATTTTTTTCTAACGCCACCTTTTTTCTTGATAGCTGATCTTCTGGGTCCTTTTCGAGTGCGTGCGTTTGTGCTTGTCCGCTGTCCGCGAACCGGCAGTGACTTTCGATGGCGAAGACCTCGATATGATCCAAGATCCATCAATCTTTTAATATTCATTGAAACTTGGGTGCGAAGTTCTCCTTCAACTTTATAATCTTTATCGATTAACTTGCGGATACTGTTTATCTCAGATTCTGACAAATCATCTGTCTTTGTATCAGCATTGATATTAAGCTGTTGGAGTATGCGCTTTGAAATACTTGGACCGATACCATAAATATATGTTAGTCCCACCTCAATTCGTTTGCGTCTCGGCAAATCTACTCCTGCAATTCTTGCCAAAGCTAATCCTCCTTGTATTATCCTTGCCTTTGTTTGTGCCGCTTATTCTCGCAGATAACCCTGACAACTCTCTTTCTGCGAACGATCTTACACTTGGCACATATTTTCTTAACCGATGCTCTGACTTTCATTCAAAATACTCCTTTAAAATGATACCCGTCAAAAGAGATTGAGTCTTTAAAGACAACCTATACTCTCACAATCGATCATCTCTTTATTTTGACCTGTATGTTATTCTTCCACGAGATAGATCATATGGAGAAAGTTCTACCGTGACTTTATCTCCAGGCAAGATCTTAATAAAATGCATGCGCATTTTACCGGAGATGTGCGCAAGTACCTGGTGCTTATTTTCTAGCTCTACCTTGAACATTGCATTGGGCAATGTCTCGAGCACGACACCTTCAACTTTGATGGCCTCTTCTTTCGGCATATTTGCCCCCTACTTGTTCGCTTAAAAGTGTTAGAATCTTCCTTTTGTTCTGGCCCCGCCCTTTTTTAAAAATCCTTCGTAATGTCGAGTCAGCATGTGAGATTCTATTTGCTGAATAGTATCAATGGCAACCCCCACAACAATTAAAAGCGCCGTACCGCCAAAATAAAAAGGAACATTAAATTTTGTCATTAAAATAGATGGTAATACGCACACTGCAGAAACATATATAGCCCCACCTAAAGTAATTCGAGTCAAAACCCTGTCGATATAGTCTGCCGTACGTTTACCCGGGCGGATACCTGGAATATATCCACCCTGCTTTTTCATATTATCTGCAACATCAGCGGGATTAAACGTAATGGCGGTATAAAAGTAGCAGAAAAAGAATATAAAACCGACATATAAAGTTTCATACGCGATGTTACCCGGTCTCATGGCTGAAGCCACACTCTGCATCCATGGAACTGCGAAAAAGCTGGCCAATGTTGCCGGAAACATTATAATTGATGAAGCAAAAATCGGTGGTATTACACCTGAGGTATTAACCTTTAGCGGCAGATGAGTGCTTTGGCCACCATACATTTTTCGGCCGACGACTCGTTTGGCATACTGAACCGATATCCGCCGCTGGCCCGTCTCCATATAGATGATGAAAGCGATAACAATTACCATTAGAACAACTAAAATGAGAACGGCAAACAACCCCATTTCACCTGTTGAAAGGAGGCGGAATGTATTTCCGGTAGCCGTCGGCATTCGTGCGACAATGCCGGCGAATATAATCAAAGAAATACCGTTGCCGATACCCCGTTCAGTAATCTGTTCACCCAGCCACATAATAAAGGCCGTCCCAGCAGTCAGGGTCATTACTGTCATGAGCCTGAATGCCCATCCGGGGAAAATAACCACCGGAGCGCCACCGGGAGACGTCATTTTTTCGAGGCCGATACTAATACCGAATCCCTGAATTACGCTGAGCAGTATCGTGCCGTAACGGGTGTACTGTGTTATCTTTTTTCTTCCCTGTTCACCCTCTTTAGACAAGCGTTCCAGATGCGGAATTGTCACCGTTAAAAGCTGAAGTATGATCGATGCACTGATATAGGGCATTATCCCGAGAGCAAAAACAGAAAGTCGCTCTAAAGCGCCGCCCGAAAACATATCGAAAAGACCGAGCAACGTCCCTTTTGCTTGCGCAAAAAAAGAGGCCAGAGCCACAGCGTCTATGCCCGGGGTCGGAACATGAACACCCACACGGTAGACAATAAGCAGTCCTAGTGTATATAAAATCCTCTTTTTCAGCTCAGGTATTTTAAATATATTTCCGAACCCGTCACCAAGCATATTAACCAACCTCTATATTCCCGCCCGCGGCAATGATTTTTTCTCTGGCGTTTTTACTGACCCCATTTACTTTGATCGTAAGCGGAATTTTAATCTCTCCTTGTCCGAGCAGTTTAATACCGTCTCTTCGGCCTTTAACAAGACCGGCTCGAATAAGGGCAGCCTCATCCACAATACTACCGCTTTCGAACCTTTCCAAATCACGAATATTAATTACAGCTATTTTCTTTTTAAATATATTGGTAAAGCCGCGTTTGGGTAAACGACGATGAAGCGGCATTTGACCGCCTTCAAAACCAGGCCTTACACCGCCCCCACTGCGGCTGTTATGACCTTTTGTACCTCTTCCGGCTGTTTTTCCCTTACCTGATCCCACACCACGTCCTAAGCGCTTTCGGGTTCCGCGTGATCCTTCCGGTGGTAACAATTCATTCAGTTTCATCTATTTTTCCTCGACTTTCACCAAATGCGAAACCGCGTGGACCATCCCTCGAATAGAAGGCGTATCTTTAAGTTCAACCGTTCTATTAATCTTTGTCAGTCCCATGCCTCGCAATACTTTCCGGTGTTTTTCGGGCCTTCCGATCATGCTTTTCACAAGAGTTATTTTCAACATTTCACTCATTTATTATTCCCCACCGTTAACCAATGCCTTTGGCCAAGTTGATTGCTCTGACCGGACAGGCTGTAGAAGTTACAAGTGAGCTAAGGTTTGAAGTGAGCTAAAATTCAGGAGTCGTTACTCTCCAGCAATTTATATTAAATAAATTGACAGAATTCCTTAACTTTAGGCATTTTAGATCACTTTAGGCACTTCACACTTAACGAATTTAGATAATTTTTTGCTATAAAAACACAAAAATCACATTTAACAAACTAAAGGGCTTCTACCTCAATATTCCGCCTGGCAGCAACCTGTTCTCGACTCTGCAATCGAGAAAGGCCTTCTATGGTAGCCTTAACGACATTGTGAGGATTATGCGACCCCATACACTTTGTCAGAATATTCTGAACGCCTGCAGCTTCCAATACGGCTCGAACAGCTCCGCCTGCGATAAGGCCGGTACCTTTGGAAGCAGGTTTTAACAGAACGCGGCCGGCACCATACTTTCCGATAACAACATAAGGTATCGTCTCATTAACCAAAGGTACTTTGACCATGTTCTTTTTAGCTTTTTCTATCCCTTTGCGAATCGCTTCAGGTACTTCACCGGCCTTTCCAAGTCCGTAGCCAACACTTCCTTCACCATCACCAACCACAACGATAGCGCTGAAGCTGAACCTGCGTCCTCCCTTGACAACCTTTGCAACACGGTTAATGTAAACAACCTTATCAATTAACTGATTTTCGCCTTTATCCTGTTTGAACAAAAATTTGCCTCCTTCATCATGGATGACTCAAATCATCGTCATCAAGCGTTGCTAAACTCTGTAAGACCTTTAATCAGGCGCCAACAATAATTAAATCCTAAAAATCCAAACCCGTCTCACGGGCACCATCTGAAATCGCTTTAACTCGACCGTGATATAAAAAACCATTTCGATCAAAAACAACCTTGCTTATACCCTTTTTTATGGCTCTCTCACCGATAAGCTTCCCTACAAAATCTGCCACGGCAATCTTATTTTCAAATTTAGGGTGTTCTTTTACTGCTTTTTCCATACTGGATGCAGCCACCAGAGTACGTCCGTACGTATCATCAATGACTTGAGCGTAGATATGTTTTGAGCTTCGAAAAACACTCAGCCTGGGACGTTCCTGTGTGCCGACCAGATTTTTTCTGATTCTCTTTTTTCTCTTTAAACGCGATCTTTTTTTAAAATTCAATGACCCCATATTCTATAACCTTATAATGCTTTGGCTCCAGCTTTGCCGGCCTTGCGCTGAATACGTTCCTCAGCATATTTAATTCCCTTGCCCTTATAGCTTTCGGGCGGCCTCAATCTCCGAATAGATGCAGCGGTATGACCTAACAACTCTTTATCTATCCCGGTCAATCTTATAACATTCTTTTTGTCGATGGATGCTGAAATACCTTCAGGAAGATCAAATTTGACAGGATGTGAATATCCAAGATTAAATTCAATACAGTTACCACTAAGCACTGCACGATAACCAATTCCATGTATTTCGAGAGCTCTTTCAAATCCTTTGCTCACACCGATAACCATATTGGCCACAAGGCTACGCGTCAACCCTCGTAAAGCCCCGCTGGTCCGGTCATCTTTAACAACGTCCACCTGTATCATTCCATCTTCTATCTTTAATTCAACTGCCGGATGAACTGATCTTGTAAGGGTCCCCTTTTCACCCTGAACAGTAATGATTCTGTCCTTATATGTTATTTTGGTCTTATCAGGTATACTTATTGGTGCTTTTCCTACTCTGGACATTGATTGTTTCCTTGTCGGTCATTCATTATTCTAATCATCGATCAACGACGAGCGATAAACTTACCAAATATTGCAGAGAATTTCTCCTCCCACATTTTTAGCTCTGGCCATTTTATCCGTCATTATTCCTGTTGAGGTCGATAAGATAGCAATACCCATTCCGTTCAAAACCGGTTTTACATCCTTGCTTTTGGCATAAACACGTCTGCTGGGTTTGCTGACGCGCTCAAGGCCATAAATTGCGTGGGTCTCTTCTTCATTATATTTAAGATAAACACGTAAGATGCCTTGCTTCTTATCTTTAATGAATTTGTAATTTCTTATAAAACCTTCATCTTTTAATACCCGGGCCAATTCTATTTTTACTTTTGCCCCGGGGATGTCGACACTATTGAATTTTGCCTTTCCGGCGTTTCTTATTCTGGTCAGCATGTCAGCAATTGGATCAGTCATCACCTTAAATTTCTCCGTTGTTAATTCGATTCTTTAACTTTTACTCCTAACCTTTCAGGGTAAATACAATTTGAGCACACCTAAGTTGGTTTTATATCACCAGCTCGATTTCACTACACCAGGAAGCTTTCCTTGGGAGGCAAGATTTCGAAAACAAATACGACAAATTCCAAATTTCCTTAAAAATCCCCTTGGTCTGCCGCAAATGGGGCACCGGTTGTATGTTCTCACTTTGAACTTGGGTTTTTTAACTGCTTTTATTCTTAGAGATTTTTTTGCCAAATCTTCCTCCATTTTTGATTGACTATTGGAGATCGATAATTTCTTAAAACTTCAATCTTCGATACTCGCTACTGTTTTTTCAATTCCTAAACGGCATACCCATCAATTTTAGAAGTTCTTTTCCCTCTTTGTCCGTCTTTGCAGATGTAACTATCGTAATGTTAAGACCTTTGATAGTGTCAATTTTATCGTAATCTATTTCAGGAAAAATAATGTGCTCTTTAATTCCCAACGTATAATTTCCATGGCTATCGAGCGCTTTTCCCGAAAGACCCCTGAAATCACGAACACGAGGTAGCGCTATGTTCACCAATTTATAATAAAAATCATACATACGTTTATGGCGAAGCGTAACTCTGCAGCCTATAGGCATCCCCTCCCTCAACTTAAACGCAGCTATGGACTTTCTAGCACGAGTGACAACCGGCTGCTGGCCTGATATAGTTTTTAGTTCTTCCACCGCTGAATCAAGGAGTTTGATGTTATGTATCGCTTCGCCAAGTCCCATATTCAATACGATCTTTTCGAGTTTTGGAACCTGCATGATGTTATCGTATTTAAAGGTTTCCAACAAGTTAGGAACGACTTCTTTATGATAATACAGTTTTAATTGTGACATTCAATCCCTCCGGAACACGACCTTAAGAATCTATAAATTCATTGCATTTACTGCAAACACGTATCTTTTTCCCATCCTCAAGACGCTTCATTTTGATTCTTACGGGTGTAACACATTTGCTGCACATCAGCATGACGTTGGACCAATGGATCGGCGATTCACTCTCAATAATTCCTCCCTGCCTGTTCTTTGCACTGGGTCGGGCGTGTTTTTTCATCATATTGATATTTTCAATAATGATCCTGCTGTTCTTTCTTTTTAAACGAAGAACTTTGCCGATTTTTCCCTTATCCTTGCCGGCGATGACCTTTACTTTATCGTCTTTTTTTATGTGACATTTATCTTTTATCATGAATCGAGTCTCCACTAGACTTTTTTCTAATGTCCATCCATAAATGAGATTTTTGTTCAAGATCAAGGCATGCGAAAAAAATAACCGCAGGCATATGCGAAATATTCCGAGGATTATTTTTTGAGCATAAAGCAGAGATTGGGCAAAAAGACCGTTTATGGATGGACATTAGTTATAATACCTCCGGTGCAAGTGATATAATTTTCATAAATCTTTTGGCTCTGAGTTCTCTCGCTACCGGGCCGAATATACGCGTCCCAATCGGCTCTCTGGCCTGCGAAATTAAAACAGCCGAATTATCATCAAATCGTATGAATGATCCATCCGGTCTTCGAATCTCTTTTTTGGTTCGAACCACAACTGCCTTCAAGACATCCCCTTTTTTGACTTTGGTATTCGGTATGGCTTCTTTGACAGATACGACAATAATGTCACCGATACTTGCATACCTTCTTCGTGAACCCCCAAGAACTTTTATGCAGTATAATATCTTGGCTCCGGAATTGTCTGCCACAGTCAATCTTGTCTCCGCCTGAATCATCTTTTTACTTTCCTTATATAAGAATGAATTTATAAGATAAATTCATCATATTTTAGGTTTTTATCTTCAACTCGTTTTTGGGGCGTATAAAACCTAAAACGTTCGTAAAAAACTCAAGTTTTTTATCATGTTAAGAAAAGGTCATTTAACCATCAAACTGCTTTTTCGACAATCTCTCTCACACGCCATTTCTTGGTTTTGCTAATTGGACTGGACTGGATGATCAACACTTTGTCACCAATACGAGAAGCATTATTCTCATCATGAGCTGCAAATTTGGCACGCCTTCTAATATACTTTTTATAAAGTCTATGCTTAACCAGCCTCTCAACCAAGACAACTACGGTCTTGTCCATCTTGTCGCTTACAACAGTTCCGACCATCTGTCTTTTTAATAATCGTTTCTTCATTGCAATAATTATTTTAACCCGCCTCGTTATTTAATTCAGATTGTTTTATTATGGTTTTCACCCTGGCAATATCGCGCTTGGCTTGCTTCATTTTCTGAGGATTTTCGAGCTGACCGGTTTCATGCTGAAAGCGCAGGTTAAACAATTCCTCTTTAAGATCATCCAATTTTCGGAGCATCTCTTCCATGCTCAAATCTTTAATCTCACTCGCTTTCATTACGAATCACTCCTCTCAACAAACCTTGTCTTAACAGAAAGCTTATGTGAGGCGAGACGAAGCGCTTCTTTGGCCAAGTCTCTGGGAACACCTTCCATTTCATAGAGAATTCTTCCGGGGCGAACGACAGCCACCCATCCTTCTGGAGAACCTTTTCCTTTTCCCATTCTAACTTCAGCAGGCTTTTTCGTAAACGGTTTATCGGGAAATATCTTTATCCACATCTTTCCGCCTCTTTTCACATGCCGTGTCATTGCGATACGAGCGGCCTCAATCTGCTTTGAACTGATTGTCCCGCACTCAACGGCTTGCAATCCAAATTCACCATGATTGAGATTAGATCCCCGATATGCAATTCCTTTCATTCTACCCTTTTGCTGTTTTCGAAATTTTACTTTCTTCGGACTAAGCATCTCCTATATCTCCATTACGACATTGTTGGGTACTAAATAAACATCGAAAAGTAGCTTTCCTACAGCAGTCCAACCTATCCACCAATCGCCACCTTATCTTTTTCTAAGATTTCTCCCTTAAAAATAAAAACCTTTATACCGATAATTCCGTATGTTGTACGAGCCTCTACAAACCCGTAATCGATATCCGCCCTTAACGTATGCAAAGGTATTCGGCCCTCTCTATACTGTTCGGTCCTCGCCATCTCGGCACCGCCCAACCGGCCTGAACATATAATTTTTATACCCTCGGCACCAAATCGCATCGCGGATGAAATGCCACGCTTCATAGCCCGTCGAAAGGCTACCCTCCGCACAATCTGAAGTGCTACATTTTCAGCAACGAGCTGGGCATCAAGCTCTGGTTTTCTGACTTCCTGAATATCGATAATGATTTCATGTGAAACAATTTTTTCAAGTTCTTTTTTGAGTAACGCTATTTCAGCCCCCTTCTTCCCTATGACAATTCCTGGCCTGGATGTAAATACACGGAGTCTGACTCGCTTGGACGATCTTTCAATTTCAACCTTTGAAATACCGGCATGGTATAGTCTCTTTTTTAAAAATTTTCTTATATTATAATCTTCTAAAATATAATCAGCATAATTCTTCCCAGCATACCACCGAGATTCCCAGGTTTTAACGATACCCAACCTCAAACCAATAGGATTTACTTTCTGGCCCAAGCTGTTACCTCCTTATTTAATTCTAACTTTCAGATAGAATGACCGTTATATGGGCAGTCCGTTTTAATATACGCGTGCCTCTGCCACGTGCTCTAGCTCTGAAACGCTTCAACGTTGGCCCTTGGTCCGCCATAATATTATGAATAACCAGAGAATCGACATCCATATCCGGATATTGATCAGCATTTGCCACAGCGCTTCTGATTGTTTTTTCAACGATTGATGCTGCCTTCTGCGGCATAAATTTGAGCATGTTCAGGCCCTCTTCTACAGGTTTTCCCTTAACAGCATCAATCAATTTACGAACTTTCTGAGGAGAAATGCGAACATATTTTGCTACAGCTTTAACTTCCATTACAAATACTTCCTTTTCTGCCGTTTTAACGCTTTAACCTTGATTTTTTATCAGCAGCATGACCATAATACGTCCGAGTCGGTGAAAATTCACCGAGCTTATGTCCTACCATGTCCTCTGTTACAAATACGGGAATAAACTTTCTTCCATTATGAACCGCCAGGGTAATACCCACCATCTCAGGAATTATTGTTGACCTTCTGGACCATGTTTTAATCACTCGGTTGCTCCGGGTCTCCTGGGAGATACGTACTTTCTTAAACAGTTTTTGATCAATAAACGGACCTTTTTTTAACGATCGTGGCATAACTTCTCCTGCTATTTCTTCGTACGCTTTTTAATAATATAGCGATTGCTTTTTCTTGTTTTGCGCGTTTTAAAACCCTTTGTCGGCATACCCCAAGGACTGCATGGATGTCGTCCGCCGGAAGATCTTCCCTCTCCGCCACCCATTGGATGATCAACCGGGTTCATAGCAACACCTCTAACTTTGGGACGTCTGCCGAGCCATCGTTTGCGTCCTGCTTTACCAAGAGATATATTCTCATGGATGACGTTTCCAAGCTGACCGATGGTCGCCTTGCAGTTTGAAAGGACCATTCGGACTTCTCCGGATGGAAGTTTTATCAGCGCATAGCGATCTTCCTTTGCCATTAACTGAGCGTATGTTCCGGCGCTTCTGACAATCTGTCCACCCTTTCCGATACGCAATTCAATGTTATGAATATGTGTTCCAAGGGGAATATTGCTCAGAGGTAATGTATTGCCGGGTTTTATATCGGCTTCAGGTCCTGAAATCACTGTGTCGCCAACCCGAAGATTCACCGGTGCCAATATGTATCGCTTTTCACCATCAGCATAGTTAAGAAGCGCAATCCGAGCAGATCGATTCGGATCATACTCAATGGCAGCCACTTTGGCAGGAATCCCTGTTTTATCTCTTTTAAAATCGATAACCCTGTAATGCCGCCTATGACCGCCCCCACGGTGTCTACACGTAATACGTCCGTAGGAGTTACGGCCCCCTTTTTTCCGAATCACCTTTAAGAGACTCTTTTCAGGAGTCGTGCTGGTAATCTCATCAAATGTCGAATATGATTGAGCACGTCTCCCGGCAGATGTAGGCTTTACTTTTTTTACACCCATTCCTTACCCCTTTTATACCCCCTCAAAAAAATCGATACGCTCACCGGGCATCAATCTTACGATCGCTTTCTTCCAATCCCTGCGTTTTCCTAAGATTCGACCTCTCTGCTTGGTCTTGCCCTTGACCTGAATTGTTCTTACGGTATCGACCTTGACTTTGAAAATATTCTCTACAGCCCTTTTAATCTCAACCCTGTTCGCCCTGCGATCGGTTTCGAATGTGATTTGATTATAACTTTCTTTTTGAATATTCGTTTTTTCAGTAATCAAAGGCCGTTTAATTAAATCATGAGGAATCATCCAAGCAGCCTCCCTTCAATGGATTTTATCGAAGACTCAAGCAAAACGACATTCTCATATTTAAGAATGTCATATACGTTCATTCCTTCTACTCTCAACACCTTAACTCCGGGAACGTTTCTGGAAGACAGCTCGAGATTCTCATTCTCTTTTTCTGTGATAATCAATGCATTCTTTATGTTTAAACCATCCATAACCGCTATGAATTCTTTGGTCTTAATCTTGTCGAGATCAAACTCATCCATCACAATAAGGTTTTCTTCTTTAAGCTTTGTGCTCAAGGCCATTTTCAGTGCCAATCTTTTTACCTTTTTGGGGACCTTGTACGAATAGGATCTGGGATCAGGTCCAAACACAGAACCTCCGCCTCTTAACAGGGGCGATTTAATATCACCACTCCGGGCACGACCGGTACCTTTTTGTCTAAAAAGTTTTCTTCGACTTCCTTTCACATCGCTGCGATGCTTTACAGAAGCGGAACCTGCACGTCTATTTGCAAGCTGCATGGTGACAACTTCATGCAGTATACTCGACCTAACGGGAATCTTGAAAATATTGTCTTCAAGTTCAACCTGTGATACTTTTTCTGCTTTACGGTTTATAACATCTACAACAGCCATATCATTAATATCTCAAGTTTTCTTTAATTTATGTTATCGTTCAATTCTCTCAAACAGGCTATTATGTATACTTAAATTTATACCTTGCTAAAAGCGGGATATCGGTGATTTCATGCTTGATATGAAAAAACCATCATTTTTTAGCGATTTTCGGTTTCTTGATTTCAACAATACCGTTTTTTGAACCCGGAATTGCACCTTTTATCAGAATAAGATTTTCTTCGGGCCGAATATCGACGATTTCCAAATTTCGAATCGTTTTTTTAGTGTTTCCAAATTGGCCCGGCATTTTTTTGCCCTTGATCACTTTTGCAGGCCACGCACTGCAACCGATGGAACCTGGAATTCTATGGCTGTGACTGCCATGAGTTTTCTTGCCGCCATGGAACCCATGACGTTTAATAACACCGGAAAAACCCTTTCCTTTGGTCGTTCCGCTAACATCAATGGTTTCTCCGATATTGAAAATATCTATATTTATCGTCTGGCCGAGCCCGTATTCA
>JASFGF010000012.1:0-18998 GCA_050123915.1 Desulfobacterales bacterium
CCCAAGCTTTTTGCAGGTGTCCTTGGACAGGGTCATCTTCTCTTTGGTGTCTATTTTCGTTCGACCGGTCTTTATCATGGTAAAGCCGCCAAGGTTTCTGTACGCATCAACAAGGCTGCCGGTTATTTCGATGGCTTCATTTTCGACAATTCCATCCGGGCCGAGCAAAAAACCATAAATTTTGGTTTTCGGATTTGCCTTTTTCGCAGCATCGTATAATCCTGCGATCACATTATGTCCACCAGGGGCCGGACCGCCCGAAAATACAATGCCGATATGTCGTTTTTGGCAGTATCTGTCTATAAAGGATTCTTCTGGCGAACCAAGACCCTCAAGAGCCTGAACCTTATTATGTATGATGTGCGGCAGAAGTTTCCTTGCCTCCTTATCAATATTGAAGTTAAAACGGTCATCATCTTTCAACAAAATGTATGGGCTTTTAAATACGTTGCATTTAGGGGGAACATATTTCCTTCTATCAATCAACTCCTGGTTCGTATTGTTGGTCGCTGCCCGGACCTCAGGATGTTTTAGCAACACTTCGATATTGTTCGGATCTTTATCTTTCATCTAACCACTCCATTCAAAGCCATAATTTGTGTTCACAATGGTATCTAAACGACAGTGCGGCTTTCTGTAATTTACGTTTCACATCCCACTATTGCTAAAAGCCTTTGACGTCGAACCCTGAAATAATTTGTTTAAATTATCCATATGATTTTACTTTAAAAAAATCTTCTAAGCCTGCAACACTTTACCGACGTTACTTAAAATTAAAAACTCAAAATATCAATAATATTATCTGTTCTCCAATGATTGTGTCAAGATTATTCAGATGATATCAATCCCGCTCACATCAGAAAGCGCCTTTTAAAATATCTTGATTTCTCTGCATCTGCTTGTTACAAAATGATCATTAACCCGGCAATTGAAAGGCCATTCCGGTCTTAGCGTCTCAAAGGGCCGGGATATATAGCATAATCCGGCCAAGTCCCGCAAACGGGACAAACCCCGAAATCGGGACAGGCCCCGTAGACGGGACAGACCGGCGGAGTGAAACAGACTTGTACACATGTACCGTATGGCGGAGATCCCGTCTGATTCAGATTTTTCTAACAGGCTAAACCGATGATGCTGTTTAAACCCGCTTTAATCAAGAACGATAAAGATTCCCGTCAATTTTCATGCAAGATTCAGTTATTACAGCGATGCGCGTTAATGGCTGCCATTTTTTTTATGTTCTGTTCATCCGTTTTTTGCAGTGACATCGAACTTGCCAAAAAGTCGACGCTGGAAACCATCCTTAAAAAAGGTGAGCTTTGGGTCGGTTTTGATTCCGGGTACATGCCTTTTGAAATGACGAACCAAAAAGGAAGATATGTCGGGTTTGACATCGATATGGCAAAAGAGATGGCCAAAGCCATGGGCGTCAAATTTGTTCCGGTCAATACCGCATGGGACGATATAATTCCTTCCCTGATCACCGGTAAATTCGATATCATCATCAGCGGTATAACGGTTACCCAGGAAAGAAACCTCAAGATAAGCTTTGCCGATCCGTATATCATTGTGGGCCAGACGATTTTGATCGCCAAGAAACATGAAAGGAAAATAAAATCTTATAAAGATCTGAATGACCCAAAGTACATTGTAACCTCCCAGTCCTCAACCACCGGTGAACAGGCTGCAAAAAATCTGATTCCAAGATGTACTTATAAATCCTTTAAGACAGAAAACGAGGCTGTCCTTGAAGTGATAAACGGTAATGCTGATGCATTTGTCTATGATTTGCCGTTTTGTGTTGTTGTGATGGTCATGCAGGGAAAGGACAAACTCATCTTTCTTGATAAACCATTTACTTACGAACCGCTTGCCTGGGCGATCAGGAAAGGTGATCCTGATTTTTTGAACTGGCTGAACAACTTTTTAAGACAAATCAAAAAAGACGGTCGATATGAAAGAATTTACAATAAATGGATAAAAAATACGGACTGGATCAAAAACGTTCAACGGCTGGACTGAAGTTGTCGATATAACACATTTGAATTTTATAACCTTTTCATTATTCTCTCCAAGGCGTAGGCGCTACCCTCCGGCCTGTAAGCCCTACGGCTTCCGGCTCGGAGAGCCTACAGCTCGGAGAGGCTGGTAGCGGCGCCGGAGGCCGGTATTCCCTCCGGAGCACAGGCCCGAAGGGCGGACAATTGAGGCAAATCCCCTAACTTAAGGAATATCATTATGAAAGATAAAAAAAATCCACAACACAAAACGCCCAAGGGAAGTGCCGTTGAACTGATATGTCTTAAATGCAGACGCACCGAGATTCTTTATGTGCCTGCTGAAGAAGTCCCCAAATGTCCGGACTGTAATGTCCGAATGACAATAAACGAGGTCTTAAGAGAAGGGAAATCCTACTAGAAGCCATCTCAAGATAAAGATTTTGGCTCAAGATCCCCTGCTAAAAGCCGGTGGGATAAAAAGGCGGAGCCGAGGCTTGTCCGCCTCTGGCGGGTTGGGCCAAAAGATTATTTTGAGATAGCTTCTAATAACGGCTTAACATCTGAACCTTATAAGATAAAACATCGTCAATCCTGTCCACCAAAGTGGAGGCAAACACACAAAAGGAGGGTCAAGTTATGAAGAAAGGTTTTATTTTCGGTATGGTTGCTATCCTGGTTGCATTTTTTATGGTCTCTACATCTGCATTGGGAGCCGATATCGAGCTTGCAAAAAAATCGACGCTGGAATCGATCTTGAAGAAAGGCGAGCTTCGGGTCGGTTTTGAAGCCGGTTATATGCCCTTTGAAATGACGAACAAAAAAGGAAAATTCGTCGGCTTCGACATCGATATGGCAAAAGAGATGGCCAAAGCCATGGGCGTTAAATTTGTTCCGGTCAATACCGCATGGGACGGCATCATTCCTTCGCTCATCACCGACAAGTTCGATATTATCATGAGTGGGATGACCGTCACCCAGGAAAGAAATCTCAAAATTAATTTTGCCGACCCCTATATTATTGTGGGACAGTCCATTTTAATCAATAAAAAACATAAGGGAAAAATAAACTCCTATAAGGATCTGAACAATCCCAAATACATCGTTACATCCAAATTGGGGACCACCGGCGAGCAGGCCGTAAAAAGGCTGATTCCAAAATGTACCTACAAATCCTTTGAAACCGAGCCTGAAGCGGCCTTAGAGGTGGTTAACGGAAAAGCGGACGCTTTTGTGTATGATCTCCCCTACTGTGTTGTCTTTATGGCCCAGCAGGGTGCCGGTAAACTGGTCTTTCTCGACAAGCCGTTTACCTTTGAACCGCTGGCCTGGGGCATCAGAAAAGGAGACCCGGATTTTTTAAACTGGCTAAACAACTTTTTAAATCAGATTAAAAATGACGGGCGGTATGAAAGGATCTACAACAAGTGGATCAAGAGTACCGGCTGGATTAAAGATGTTCAGTAACGTGAGATTATAAGACGAGATTCAAAAAGAGCGACGGAATCGAATTAAAACCATTTCGTCGCTTTTCCTAAACAAGACATGAGGTCACCAAATGGGTTCACCGCTAGCTTTGAAGCGTTCGAAACAAGGGGATCACTATTTCTTATGGGTGGGTGTTTTTTTCTTTATTGTCATTACTGTTGTCCTGGCCCTTTACTTTTCTGCGCGCCAGATTGATTACACATGGCGATGGTATCGTATCCCAAAGTACTTTGCCTATCAGGAACAGGTTGAAATAAAAGCCGAGATAGACGGCGAAGCTGTCAGTATCATCAAAAAAGGCAAAAAAGCGGTTGTTCAAGTTAAAGGGCTCGAAGGCACAGAATCGTATACCGTTCCTGATAGCGCTTTAGAAATAGAAGAAGGCGATACGATTTATTACGGTGACGTACTGGCCACTTATAAAAAGTGGCGTGTGGGCATTCTATTGGAAGGACTTTGGCTGACCTTAAAGGTGAGTATCATCGCTATTGTTTTTGGCATACTCATCGGGCTGTTCACCGGTCTTGCACGCATTTCATCCAATCCTGCCCTAAAGTGGTCTGCGATTACCTATATCGAGATGGTCCGGGGTTCACCCCTATTGGTGCAAATTTTTATCTGGTATTTTGTCCTTGGAACATTGATCAATAATATCCTTGCCAAGCAGGGAATTGGACAAATTTCTGCGCTGTGGTTCGGAGTAGCAGCACTGGCCGGTTTTACAGGCGCATATGTAGCAGAAATGGTACGTGCCGGCATACAGTCCATCCATCGTGGCCAAACTGAAGCCGCTCGATCCCTGGGCATGACATATGTGAAGTCCATGCGTCATGTGATCCTTCCTCAGGCCTTGCGTCGAATTCTTCCGCCCCTCGCCGGTCAGTTCATCAGCCTCATAAAAGATTCCTCCCTGTTGGGTATCATCGCAATTCGTGAGTTGACTAAAGCAACACGTGAAGTTGTTACAACCAGTCTGCAACCCTTTGAACTCTGGTTTGTTTGCGCACTTTTATATCTTGTATTGACATTTTCACTTTCAATGTTGTTACAGTATCTAGAAAGGAGACAATTGGCGGTATGATTGATGTTAAAAATATTTCCAAAACCTTTATAAGCCATTCAACCGAAGTTAAAGCCCTGGTCAATGTAACAGCTCGAATCGATCCGGGAGAAGTCGTTGTTGTCCTGGGGCCGTCGGGGTCCGGCAAAAGTACGTTCATCAGATGTCTTAATTATCTGAATGTCGCTGATGAGGGAAGCATTGTTATTGACGGCATCGATATCCTCGATCCCAAGACCGATATTAACAAAGTGCGTGCTGAGGTCGGCATGGTGTTTCAATCGTTCAATCTGTTTCCCCATAAAACCGTTCTTGAAAATGTAACGCTGGCACCCATTGTGGTTCGAAAAAAACCTAAAGAAGAGGCCATAAAGAAAGGGATGGCGCTTCTTGAAAAGGTTGGGATACAGGACAAGGCCAATGTATATCCGGACCAATTGTCCGGCGGGCAGCAGCAGCGGGTAGCCATCGCCCGTGCTCTGGCCATGGAACCCAAAATCATGCTCTTTGACGAGCCGACATCTGCATTGGATCCCGAAATGGTCGGTGAAGTTCTGGATGTGATGAAAAATCTTGCCAGAGAGGGAATGACGATGGTGGTCGTTACCCATGAAATGGGATTTGCAAGAGAAGTTGCAGACAGGGTTATTTTCATGGATGAGGGCGCCATCGTTGAAGTCGGTACACCGGAGCACTTCTTTGTAAATCCCACCCACGATAGGACCAAGCTGTTTTTAAGTCAGATTCTGTAAATAAGGGCAGAAAATCCAATATTAACGTCATCTCTTTGAGCTCTATTACTCTACCCTCCTGCCTGTAAGCCCTAGGAACTGGAAGCGGAGCAGGAAGCTGAATCAACTCGTTTACAATCACTTGCCCCCTGGGATCCTTGAACCCTCGAATCCTTTTCTCCAACAAAATTGGAGAAAAACCAATATTCTCGTCTATAGTTTACACCCGCCCAATATATGTGCTAATCTTTCTACAGTTCTATAGTTATTGTCAGAATAACGTTCCTTTTCCGCCGCCGGATGATTTCGTTTAGATCGGCAAGAACTCGCACATAAAAGCGCGTAAAAGAGAACATAGCTATGGCTTTTAGAATATAATAAAATAGTTTGATTTTATTTTCTAATTTGAAAAACTTCGAGGATGTTCTCTTTAACGCGCTCTAATTTGCTCGGACAGCTTCTTGACCTAAACGAAATCATCCGGCGGCTTCTTGAAATTGTGATCGTTAGCAATTCAACCGGAACATATTTTTGGCTACTGCTATAACCCTTTATTCTATCAAAACCATTTTTGATGAACGGGTAAAATATAACTTGAGTTTCACACCTTAACGACATCCAAAATGAGCGAGGTGAACAGATGGATTTTTCGTTAATTCTGAAACGGTTTAAAAAAAGCGGCTCCTACTATATTTCCATAGGCATATTTGTGATGCTCGTCATAGGAATTGCCTCATCCCTTTATTATTCGGCACTGAAAATCGACTATGTATGGAGATGGTTTAGAATTCCCCAGTATTTTGTATATCAAGATCAAGTTGAAGTCAGGGCCCAAATAGAGGGTGAAATAGAATCCATCTTATATAAAGACGAAAAAGCCGTTATACGTATTAAGAACGATGAAGAAACCGAGGTTCATACGGTTCCGACTTTGGATATTCGAGTCGATGAGGGGGACCTGATTTCTCCCGGGGATATATTGGCCACTTATAAAAAATGGCGAATCGGTATTTTAATGGAAGGCCTCTGGCTGACGTTAAAGGTCAGTCTCATCGCTATTGTTTTTGGCATACTCATCGGTCTATTCGCCGGTATTGCGCGAATATCATCCAACCCCGCATTAAAATGGTCTGCGATAACTTATATCGAGTTTATCCGGGGCTCACCGCTGCTGGTGCAAATTTTTATCTGGTATTTTGTTCTCGGCACATTGATCAATAATATCTTTGTCCGAAAGGGGCTCGGTCAGATTCCTCCTCTATGGTTCGGGGTTGCCGCACTCGCCTGTTTTGCCGGAGCGTACGTAGCCGAAATGGTGAGGGCAGGCATCCAATCCATCCATTTCGGTCAAATTGAGGCCGCCAAATCTCTGGGAATGACATATGTGCAGTCTATGCAGCATATTATTCTCCCCCAGGCCCTGAGACGAATCCTGCCACCCCTTGCCGGCCAATTCATCAGCCTCATAAAAGACTCATCATTACTTGGACTTATCGCGATCCGGGAATTGACCAAAGCAACCCGCGAAGTGATCACCACCAGCCTTCAACCCTTTGAACTCTGGTTTGTATGTGCCATTTTATATCTCATTTTAACCTTTTCGCTTTCAATGTTTGTGCAGTATCTGGAAAGAAGAACCCAAGTGACCTGATCATGAGTATCGATAAAACTTTTTGAAAATATGATCACTTCAAACAACAGACAAAGTGAAAATGGCCGATATTAAACAGAGAATTCTGTGCCCGTGATGTTAGCAAAAATTGTAACGATTCAGGGAAGATGACCTTCAATATCAAGAGGGTTGTTAGGATCAATGTCGATGTTTCCCATTCTATCCTGGGCTTGATGGCTGGTTGTCTCAATTTTTTCATCCATTTGTTCTTCTTTAACCAACTGTCTGAAACGCTGATAAGCCTGTTCATCTCCTACATACATGCACTGACAAGAAGACCCATCCACATAAAAATAGGATACTTTTTCGTTATATGTTTTGTGTACAAGCTCATTTTGGGGTAGCGATTTGAGAAAATCGAGTTTTTTAGGCGTGTCGGCAGTGTGCATCTGAAAACCGGCCCTTACAAGCATCTCATCCATTTGAAACGGGGACATCTTGTCTATACCGGCACAACCCATGAAAAAGACAAAAATCAGCATACCAAACCTTATAGAAATTACTTTATTTTTCGTACTCTTTAGCTGTTTTTTCATTTTATGCACAATCTCCTCGAAATCTCATTAACGAAATCATATTCGGCAGATATTCTTATGGCCAAACCTATACAAAACGGTAAAAGAACATATAATTGAAACTAAATCATGGTTGCAAGCTTGTCAATGACGACAACTTTTGATTCTCCAACAAATTTTAACGATAAAAAACGCACGCCGGAATGTTAACAACGGCAAGTCCATTGACCGGTAGGATATTTTCACCGCTTATTCCACATTGCCGTCTGGAACTAATTGATTTATTTAATTATTGATTAGTAAAGGGTAAATGAGATACTTTGAAAATGAACTGGAATGATCGGTGTGACACTTGAATTTAAAAAAAAAGAGCGAAGACTTTTCAATTTTCGATCGTATTAGCATATAAAGGGAAATATCAGTGAATATGGACACAAAGTTCTTTAATCTGGATGACGCGTCCCTGATATGCCAGATACAGGAGGGAAGTCATGAAGCTTTTTCTGCACTCGTAAATCGTCATTCAAATCGATTCTATCGTATGGCCTATCGTCTTGTTTCCAACAAGGACGATGCAGAGGATATTGTGCAGGAAGCGTTTCTAAAGCTATGGGACAGGCCAAATCTTTGGAATCCCGGTAAAGGAACCAACTTCACCACCTGGTTTTATCGGGTCGTCATAAATCTGAGTCTTGATCATCGAAAGAAAAAAAAAATGATTCGGTTACCCGAAGACATAGAGTTCGCAGACGAAACTCCTGGCGTAGAAGTCTTGCTTGATGTGCATCAAAAACAAGCTGTATTGGAACGATTTATACGGGAATTGCCGGAAAGACAGCAACTGGCGGTTAACCTGTGCTTTTATGAGGGATTAAGCAATAATGAGGCGGCCCAAATCATTGGTGTGAAGGTGAAAGCCCTGCAGTCTCTCGTCATGCGTGCCAAAACAACATTAAAGTACAACGTCAAACGATATCTTGGCGGAGGTTCACGATGACCATGAACTTTGAACAATTCAGGGAAAAACTGCTCATGTATGGCGCTGATGTTCGGTGTTGGCCAAAAGACATAGGTTCGTCAGCGTTGAAGGCACTGGATAGTTCTCCTGAACTTAAAAAATTAGTAGAAGACGAAAAACGTTTTGAAGGGATTCTTAAAACGCGAAAATATGAAGAACCTAGCAGAGACCTGGCAGGACGAATTGTTGCAGCCGCTCTGCCCAAAAAGAAAATAGTGCAACGCAATTTTGGCGTGTTTTTCTCGGAGATACTTTCCGAATTCAGCTTGTCCAGGCGTTCATTTGCAGCGATTTCAGTTTCGCTCATTTTTACTTTGATCATCGGATTTACAATAGGTTATTCAAATCCTTCGGGGTCCGTTTCCACTGAACAATACGAAACCCACCTGGAAGATTTTCTAAATTATGAAGGAGATGTACTATGAGTAAAAAGATAAAAATCCTGATTTTCAGTTCACTTCTTCTCAACGTTTTACTTACCGGCGTTATCATTGGCGATATGTCGCATCGCTTCCATAAAGAATACTTTGTTCGAAAGTCCGTGAAAGAATTTGCGTCAAAATTGCCGGCGGATAAAGCAGCGTTGTTTCTTGAAACGGTGGAAAGGGTTCATCAGAACAATCGGGATGCATACATTCAGATCCGAGAAGCAAGAAAAGAAGCCATGAAGCGTTTATCCGCACCTAAATTTGATGAAGCCAACTACCGGCTTCAAATTGAAAAAATACACGAACTGCGAAGCCTCATGAAGCGGCGGTTGGCAGATGCAACCATTGAATTGGCGAAACAATTCAGTCAACAAGAGAGAAGCGCCTTGGCTCAACATCTGAGACGTTTCTCACGACGCTCACGGGACAGCAGTCCATCGTCCGATGCAAAGACCTCGTCATGAACTTACCGATCAAAATAGCCCCTATCCGATTTGGGGTAGTTTTACCTGCCGCACTGATGCTGTTTATTTTTGCCGGATGTGCGGTTGTTGGACCAGATTATGTAAAACCAGACACCCCAATGCCCGAAGCATGGCATACCCCGGTGAAAAATAACCTGGCCGGGGAACATATAGACAAAGAAGCACTGGTCGATTGGTGGACAATTCTCGATGATCCTATACTAACGAACCTGGTCGAGTCGGCGGTTGCAGGAAATCTTGGTCTTAAGGAGGCACGCGCGCGTGTTCGTGAGGCCCGTGCTCGCCGCGGCATCACCGAGGCCGGTCGTTTCCCGACCATCGACGCCAGCGGCTCAGCCAGGTCGAGCCGCAGCAGCGAAGAAACCGGAAGCGGCAGTGAAAGAGAACTCTATGCTGCAGGTTTCGATGCCGCCTGGGAACTGGATGTGTTTGGCGGAAAAAAACGGGCCGTTGAAGCAGCTGGAGCTGAGCTGCAGGCGAGTCAAGAGGATTTGCGGGATGTGCTTGTCAGCCTGCTTGCGGAAGTTGCCCTGAATTACGTCGAGTTGCGTTCATTTCAGGCCCGACTGTCGGTTGCAGAAGCCAATCTTGATGCACTGAAAGAAACATACAATATCACCCGATGGCGCCGTCAAGCCGGTTTAACGACACAACTGGACGTAGAACAGGCCAAGTACAGTCTCGAGCAGACACGGGCCCAGATACCTGCTTTACAGACCGGCCTCGAGCAGGCAAAAAACCGCCTGGCCGTAGTGATCGGACAGCACCCGGGATCACTGAGAGATGCCTTGGCGGAACGCAAGGCCATTCCGATCACCCCTCTTGAAGTTGCCGTTGGCGTGCCTGCCGATATCTTGAGACGACGGCCGGATGTCCGAAGAGCAGAACGCCGCCTGGCTGCTCAGACGGCGCAGATAGGTGTTGCTACGGCTGATCTCTATCCCAAGTTTTCGCTCCTCGGCTCCATAGGTCTTGAAGCCCTGTCGCCGGGCAACCTGTTTTCAATCGGAAGTCGAACCCATGGTATCGGAGCCACGGCTGCGTGGCCGCTGTTCGACGCCGGCGCCATCCGGAGTAACATTGAAGTGCAATCCGCTTTGCAGGAGCAGACCCTGATACGATATGAAACTGCTGTTCTCACGGCATTGGAGGATGTCGAAAACGCCTTGGTTGCCTATGCGAAGGAACAACGTCGCAGACAATCGCTGACCGAAGCGACCGAGGCGGCCCGGCGCGCAGTTGACCTTGCCAAGAAACAGTATTCGTCCGGACTCATCGAGTTTAACAATGTCCTGATTGCCCAGCGATCGTTGTTATCACTCGAAGATCAGTTAGCGGTCAGCGAGGGGGAAGTGACGTCGAATTTAATCGCTTTGTACAAATCCCTGGGAGGTGGATGGAAGTCTTTGATGCCAGATAACACAAATTAGTTTCTATCCATAAATGGCTATTTCCTTGATGAGCGGCGTTCTCCGCGGGTTTTCGCCTTTGACGTACAGGCGTACGCCTCGGGCGAAAACCCTTGTGCGGCCTTGCTCATCGAAAAAATATCTCATTTATGAATTTGAAACTACTAAGTGCTCAAATGTATTTATGGATAAAAACTTTTTGAAATGGAATAACACAATGACATCAAATACAAATCCGGAAGTCGATATCAATCAAACCCTTGGCATAGATCCGTCCTCGGACCGCAAAAAGCGTCTGAAACGCTGGCTCATCATAGCCCTTTTGGCAATCGCGGGCGTGATAAGCACTGTTGCTTGGAATGGGACCAAAAAATCAAATTCCATGCAGTACCAGACCCGGAAAGTTCAGCGGGGAGACCTCATCGTGACCGTAACAGCGACCGGTGCTCTGGAACCGACAAACCAGGTGGATGTGGGCAGCGAGTTGTCCGGTATTATCAAGACCGTCGAAGTGGATTACAATGACCGGGTGAAAGTCGGCCAAATTCTAGCGAGGCTGGACACCGACAAACTAAAAGCCAAGGTTCTGCAATCAAAAGCTGCCTTGGAATCAGCCCGGGCAAAGGTTTTAGAGGCACAAGCCACTGTCAAAGAGTCGGGAGATCAACTGGCCCGGTTAAAAGAAGTGTGGAAATTGAGCAATAAACAGGTGCCGTCCCAGCAGGACCTGGATGCGACTCAGGCAGCGCTGCATCGGGCAAAAGCCACCGAGGCCACCGCAAAGGCGCTGGTGTCCCAAGCCCAAGCCACTCTCGAAGCCGATGAAACGGATTTGGCAAAAACGATCATCCATTCCCCTATTAACGGTATCGTACTTACGCGGAATGTGGAACCCGGCCAAACAGTGGCGGCCTCGTTTCAGGCCCCGGTGTTGTTTACCCTGGCCGAGGATCTGACACAAATGGAACTTCATGTGGATGTGGACGAGGCCGATGTGGGTCAGGTAACGAAGGGACAAGAGGCCTCTTTCACCGTCGATGCCCACCCGGGCCGAACGTTCCCGGCGCGGATCACCCAGGTACGGTACGGTTCTCAGACCGTAAACGGGGTTGTCACATACAAAACCGTCCTGAACGTGGACAACTCGGACCTTTCCTTGCGGCCGGGAATGACGGCAACGGCGGACATCACCGTCAACAAAGTGAAAAACGCGACCATTGTGCCCAATGCTGCGTTGCGTTTTATCCCGCCGATTAAAGAAAAAGAAGCCCCATCCAGCGGCGGCAGCTTACTGAATAAACTCCTGCCACGTCGGCACAGATCGCCGTCAAAACAGCGTAAAGAAGCCACCGATAGCAATAAAATACAGCATGTCTGGACGCTGCGCGATGGAAAACTTCTCGCCATTGCTGTCGGTATCGGCGTCACGGATGGCAGAATGACCGAGGTAACGAGCGGTGACATTGAGCCGGGGATGCCGCTCGTGGTCGATTTAAAGAGATCTGAACGATGAAAACAACCTTATCCACGCAAATCAGCGAACATTCTCTTATAGAACTCCAAGGCGTGACCAAGATTTACGGCACGGGTTCTGCGGCCATGCAAGCCCTGCGGGGAATAGATTTGCACATCGGCCAGAGTGAATTCGTGGCAGTGATGGGACCAAGCGGGTCGGGAAAGTCTACTTGCATGAATATTCTGGGCTGTTTAGATACGCCCAGCAAAGGTGCCTATCTTTTTGAAGGTGTCGATGTGGGAAAACTGTCTCGCGACCAGCGCGCGCTGTTACGCCGGCATTATCTGGGATTCGTATTTCAGGGTTTCAACATCCTCAATCGCACCTCGGCTCTGGAAAACGTGGAACTGCCCCTGGTCTATCGCGGCATCCCGGTAGATGAGCGACGGGAAAGCGCTTTACGAGCCCTTGAAGCGGTTGGGCTCAAAGGGTGGGAGACACACACACCCGGCGAACTCTCAGGAGGACAGCAACAACGGGTCGCCATCGCCCGAGCCATCGTTACCGACCCAAAAGTACTGCTGGCCGACGAACCCACCGGTAACCTGGATTCTGCCCGCAGTCGGGAAGTTATGGAGATGCTTGCCGCTTTCAATCGTGAATACGGCCTCACCATCGTCCTGGTGACCCATGATGCCGATATGGCGGCCTATGCAAAACGAATCATTCGTTTCTTCGACGGGATCATCGATACCGAAGAGGAAAACGGAAAGATGCTATAATGTTAAAGGAAACGATTTTACTGGCCTTGAGGGAAATCCGGCGTAATATTTTGCGTTCATCGCTGACCATCCTGGGTATCGTTATTGGCGTCGCTGCCGTAATCACCATGGTGACCCTCGGCAGAGGGGCGACGATGAGGGTAACCTCGGATATCGGGAAGCTGGGCACCAATCTTTTACAAATCAGACCCGGGCAACACCGTCACGGTCCTGGGGGTACCCAATCAACCGGCGCCATGTTTAAGGTGGAGGATGCAGACGCCATTGCCCGGGAAATCTCCGGACTTTCTGCGGTGGCGCCGATGGCCTCTAAAACCACGCAGGCAATCTATGGAAACGAAAACTGGGTAACTTCGGTGATCGGCAGCACTCGTGCCTATTTGCAGGCCCGCAACTGGCAGCTTGAGAGCGGCCGGCTATTCACAGACGGTGAACTTCGAGGAGGAAAAGACGTGTGCATCATAGGGGCAACTGTTCGCAAAGAACTTTTTGGCGGCCAGAATCCTTTGGGCAACACGATCCGCCTTCAAAAGCTTTCATGTCAGGTAATCGGCCTCCTCGAATCCAAGGGAGAATCCAGCTTTGGGACAGATCAGGATGACTTTGTGCTGATTCCGTTGCGCACGCTTCAGCGACGCATCGCCGGAAATATAGATGTGACCAGAATTTATGTTTCAGCAGAAGACGGCGTTTCCACCAAGAAGGTCGAACAGGATATCGAACGGCTGATGCGGGAGCGTCGCCGCATTGCCATGGGTCAAGAGGACGATTTTTATGTTAGAGATATGCAAGAACTCGTCAGCACGATGACCGGAACAACCCGTGCACTTACCGGACTACTCGGTGCAGTGGCAGCGGTAAGCCTCTTGGTCGGAGGGATCGGAATCATGAATATCATGCTGGTGTCGGTTACGGAAAGAACACGGGAAATCGGTATCCGGCTGGCCATCGGTGCCTTAGAGAAAGATGTGTTGATGCAGTTTCTGGTCGAAGCCGTGGTGCTGTCTTCCTTTGGGGGGCTGATCGGCATTATCCTCGGGGTAGCGGCGGCCTTGATCGGCGCACGAGTCCTTGCTGTTCCCTTTGTTTTTGATCCGGGGATTGTCGCTATCGCCTTTTTGTTTTCCGCAGCGGTGGGTGTCATCTTTGGTTACTTCCCGGCCAGACAGGCGGGACAGCTGGATCCCATCGAAGCCTTGCGGCACGAATAGCCCTGCCATTCTTTGACTTGTATAAGATTTTGCTGTTTTATCTTATTAGGATCATCTCCTTTGGAGTAATGGTTAGTAAACACAAGTTTTAACAAGTTTGAAGTTCGTGTTGTAATTTTAATATACCTGTAAGGGCAAATATACTTTAATTATTGTCATTCAAAGCAAATTTATGTATTGTGAAATCCAGCAATATTTAAGTGAAACTGTAAATGGTTCTAATTCTTTTTAGTTCGGCCATTTCATTTTCAAGGGATATCTGTTTGCTTACTTCATGTTTTGTGATCATAAGATTTCATAAAATATTCAGATCAGGTTCATCTCTTTAAAGAATGATAGAATTTAAGATTCTTATACCACTGATCATTATCTTCACATCCGCGTTGATCGCAGCCCTATTCGGCCTGCCGTCACTCAACCGCAGGTTAACCGTAATGCAACTGAGCGGGTTGCTGGCACTGGCACCGCTCACGGCGTTTGGCTTCCTGTTATCATATCTTCCCGACCTCCAGGCAAACCTGGTTTTCACCTGGAAAATACGATGGCTCCCGTCGATGGGGTTCGACGCGGCGTTCTATCTGGACAGCTTGAGTTGTCTATTTGCTTTGCTGATCACCTTTATCGGTACCCTGATTGTCATCTACACCGGACAATATTTCAAGGGTAATCCGACAGCTTGGCGCTTTTTAACCTTTCTTTTACTTTTTATGGGAAACATGCTGGGGTTGGTCATGGCCGGGGACGTACTGACCCTTTTTGTGTTCTGGGAAGGAACAAGCATTGTCTCTTTTCTTCTGGTGGCCTATAATTACAAGGATGAAGATGCCCGACGGGCCGGGTTCAAGGCACTCTTTATTACCGGCGGCGGCGGTATCGCCCTGCTGGTCGGGTTTCTGATCGTCGGTTTCACAACCGGCGATACCAGTTTTGTAACAATACTGGGTTGCGGTGATCTGTTGCGCAACAGCTCGCTATATCCAGCGATGCTGGTGCTGATCGCCATCGGTGCGTTCACCAAAAGCGCCCAGTTCCCGGCCCACATCTGGCTACCGGACGCCATGAGTGCCCCTACACCGGCCAGCGCCTATCTGCACTCAGCAACCATGGTAAAGGCCGGCATCTACCTGATGGCGCGTCTCAATCCGGTCCTGGGGCAAACAGAACTCTGGTTCTGGCTGCTGTCACTCACAGGAATGACCACCATGCTGATCGGCGCATACCAAGGCTTGAAACAGAACGATCTAAAGGCCCTGCTGGCATATTCAACGGTCAGTCAGCTGGGCATACTCATGATGATGATCGGTCAGAACATGCAAATCGCTTTCAAAGCACTGGTGATCGGCATCCTGGCCCATGCCCTGTACAAAAGCTCACTCTTTATGATTGCCGGTATCGTGGATCATGAAACAGGCATTCGGGATCTGCGCCGTCTGGGCGGTCTGAGGCGGTCCATGCCGTACACCTTTTACATCGGTGCGGTTGCCGCCCTCTCCATGGCAGGTTTGCCGCCGCTCTTTGGCTTTTTAGCAAAGGAGACGCTGCTGGCAACGGCCTTTCATCCCTCCCTGCCAGTGTTGGTCAGCTGGATATTCACACTATCGAGCATCTTTACCGGCGCATTGATGTTTGCCCTTGCGGCCATGATGTTATGGGACACCTTTATGGGTCAATCAAGGGATGAGACGGTACATGGCCATGAAGCCACGGTGACAATGCTTTGTGCTCCTGCTGTTCCTGCTGTTACGTCATTGGTCCTGTCCCATCTTCCCGGACTGAAACAAGAAGCCGCTTTGCTCGCCAATGCAGCCGGCGCTGCCCACGGATCCAAGGTCAAGGTGTCCTTGGCCTTGTGGACCGGCCTCAATATACCACTTATGCTGTCTGCTATTGCCATCACCATTGGCCTGGCACTCTTTGTCTACCGCCATCGTGTAAGGGAACTGCAACAGCAAATCAGTGTAAAATTTACATTGAACGCTGTTTATAGCGGTTTACTCAAGATCATCGATCAGGGAGCTTATCTGGCCACGCGCCTGCAACAGGGTAAATTGCGCATCTACCTTGTGGTTATTCTGGCTGGCACTGTTGCGCTGTTTGCGGTTTTCGGCGGTTTCTCTTTGCCGTTGGATTGGTCCGCACTAACGTGGCCTTCATTCAATTTCAGAGGAGAACTGGTCATCCTGCGTGTCTTTGTTTTATTTGTCATCGTTGGTGCGGCACTGGCCAGTATTCTCTTGCGCAACGATCTTTACGCCATTATTGCTTCAACCGCCTCTGGTCTCGGCATTGTCGTTCTGATGGTGCTGGAACCTGCGCCGGATGTAGCTCTGGTACAGATCGTTGTGGATATATTATCCATCATCATCCTGGTGCTGGCGTTGACTCGCCTGCCCCGACTGCAAAGGGAGAAGGCACAGGATCTCACTTTCAAGCAAAGCCCGGTGAACCTGGCCCGGGATATACTCGTTGCATTGGCCGGCGGTATAATGGTGATGCTGGTGACCTTTTCGGCCTTGCTCTCTCGACCCCGTCAAAGCATTGTGACACCTTTCTACGCTCAAAACGCTAAGCCCATGGTTGGATCCAAAAGCATTGTCGGCGCTATCATAACAGACTTTCGTGGTATAGACACATTGATTGAGATCGGTGTATTCAGTATGGCCGGTCTTGGTATTTACACCCTGCTACGGTATGCCGGTCGAAAGCACGGAGACAGCTGCAGCCAGCCGGGTCTGGTTTCTCCTCCGAATGTTTACACGCTGCCGACTTTTGGCATCGGTGGATTAAAAACATCATCATTTATCCGTCTGCTGGCCTATATAGCGCTGCCGGTAGCAATGGTGATCGGTACCACAAACATCATTTACGGACACGATCAGCCTGGTGACGGGTTCACCGCCGGCGTAATTATCGGTCTGTCCGTAAGCTTCTGGTACGTCGTGTTCGGATATGATGAAACTCGAGAACGTCTCCAATGGCTGAAAGGTACACCCCTTATTGTCTCGGGTATATTACTGGCCATTATGACCGGTATTGTTTCCGCCTTTATTAACGGAACTTTTTTTTCCAACGTCGATTTCGGACATCTGATAGGACTGCCCCTACCCAGAGGATTTCATTTGAGTTCGTCGTTTCTTTTTGAACTGGCCATCTGCCTGAGTGTTCTGGGTAGTGTCACCCATATGCTCAACGCTTTGGGGTATCCCAGTGAAAGGGATATTGAAAGTAAGATATGTTTTCAGAAAATTTCAGAAGACGAAGAACAGATGGAATAAATTATAGATAAAATTAAGGGAGGACATATGGAACTCATTTTGGCAATTGGTATCGGTAGTTTGTTTGCTACGGGCATTTTCCAACTTCTGCGTCGCAATATCATCCGATCGGCCATCGGATTGGTTATCCTGATGAACGCTGTAAATCTGTTCTTACTGAGTGCAGGTGCGTATGTCGGCGTTGAACCCGCTTATATCGACTCGGCCAGCAGCGTCCAGAGCGATGCACTGCCCCAGGCATTAATCCTGACAGCAATCGTCATCAGTATGGGAGGTACGGCTTTCGTTTTGTCCATGCTTTACATTATTTCTTCCCGCTACAAAACGAGCGATCTGAATGAAATAGATGGTTTGAAAAACTAGACTGGATTTCTCGTCAAGAATTTATTTATATAATAAAACGACATGTTATATGATCACCTAACAGTTTTACCCATATTAATTCCGCTGACCGGCGCGATGATTACCCTGATACTTCGTCAGACGCCTCACCTGCAGGCCGTCTGCGCACTCGGGAGCATGCTTATGTCGCTATCTGGCAGTGTCTGGTTGATGGCAGCGGTATGGCAAGGCGGACAGCCGATCGTGTTTCAGTCCGGAGGTTGGTCACCACCGTTTGGTATCACGTTGGTCGGTGATCTGTTATCCGCTGTGTTCGTTTTGATGAGTCAGCTGGTCCTGACAACAGGTGTTATATATGCCATAGGCAGCAAAGATGCTGTCGTAAAATATCCAACATTTTATCCGCTGTTTTTGATGCTGGCCACCAGCTTGACCGGAGCCATACTGACTGGTGACCTGTTTAACATGTACGTGTTTGCAGAATTACTTGTAATTTCGGGTACCGTTTTAACAGCGGTTTCGGACGACAAGTACGGCACGGAGGCAGCCTACAAGTATTTTTACATCAGTCTCACAGCCTCGTTTTTCATGCTTTTTGCCATTGGTAGTTTGTATGTCTGCTATGGCACACTCAACATGGCGGACCTTGCCGAACGAATATCTCACGACGGCGGACATCCCTTGTTACCGACCGGAATCGGATTTTTAATGGCTACTTTTATGGTCAAAAGTGCAGTTTTTCCTTTCCATTTCTGGCAACCGGACTTTCACACGGCATCACCGACATCCGTCAGTGCCATGCTGTCCTCAGTTGTTGTCAAACTGGGTGTTTACGGTTTCCTCCGTATGACGACGCTCCTCTTTGTTTCACAGGCACCGATGATTCGCGGGATCCTGCTCATGTTAGGCATTGCCGGTGTCATATTCGGCGGGCTGTCCGCCGTGGGCACACACAATGTAAAACGCATGCTTGCCTACTCGACCATAGCCCAGATCGGCTTCATTTTGATCGGTATCGGCTGGGGTACACCTCTGGCTATTGCAGCCGCTATTGTGTTTGCCTTCAATCACAGTTTAGTCAAGGCCGCAATGCTCATGCTGGCCGGATATGTCGCCAGCCGAGCCCCGA
>JASFGF010000013.1:0-18756 GCA_050123915.1 Desulfobacterales bacterium
ATGTTTGCACCCTGGCGGGTTCCGCCCTGCTGGATAATATCGCCGATGGTGAAATCGAATATTTCCATGAAGGAAAGAGGTCCGGAAGCGATACCCCCGGTGGAATGGATGTGGTCGCCTTTGGGACGCAGCCTGGAAAAACTCATCCCCGTGCCGCCGCCGTACGCCTGAACATCCACGGCATCGGAAAGGGTTTTAAAGATGCTCCGACGACTGTCCTCCAGGGGGAGGACAAAACAGGCACTTCCGCAGCCTTCGTTCCTTCCGAAATTTCGCAGAGTGGGGCTGTTGGGCAAAAAATCAAGATTCAGCATCATGTCTTTATATTTTTTTTCCCATTTTCCACGATCTTTTGATTGTGGTTCATCCCCCGCCACTTTACGTGCCACCCGCTCGCACAATTGTTCCCAGGTTTCACCGGGTGCAAAGTATCTTTTTTTCAATATTTTGAGGGCATTTTTTGAAACTTTCATTTTTTATCTCCAAAACGTTAGGGTCGCGGCCAGTATGCCCTGCATGTCAAAAACAAAATTGACAGACAAACCGTTTTGCCGCTGTTCAGGCAAAAGGCGGGCTATAAAAATGGTATCGGTTTCCCTGTGTGATAGGCCAGGGCCTGGCATGTTGCAATCAGCGGACCATCCTTTTCCGATACTTTGATATCAAAACTGGCTGTTTTTTTTGTTCGGCTCACCTGGCGGGCTTCGGCACGCAAACGCTTTCCCGTTTGAGGACTCGACACATAAGTGACATTCACGTTCAATGCAACCGCAATGGTCCCTTCTGTCTGACACGCTGCCTCAAAGGCTTCGTCAATCAGACCAAAAATAGCCCCCCCATGGGCGCGATCATAGATATTGTTCATGGCCGACGGGTCATAGAGCATCTCCACTGCACTATATCCGAGTTCCAGTTCTACCAGTTCCATGTTCAACGCTCGTGCAAAGGGCTCTTTTTCCACCGCACGATAAATCGCTTGTCTCACCTTTGAATCCATGAATCACCTCGCCAGATGTTTTTATTCCGTTATAATAACAAAAAGAGTGTTGCGGGGCAAACAAATAAGGCAGAATCAATAATGATTCTGCCTTGTTTGCCTGATCGTGTTCAATACAGCGTCGGTTGCGATAGCGCCGCTACCCGGTTTCAGCGTTTCTTTTTTTTGGCTTCATACATGTTTTTATCGGCTCTGTCTATAAAGTCCTCTACATTATCTCCTTCTTTTGACATGGTAATACCGGCGCTAACCGTGACGTTGACATCTCCGACGCTGTGAGAAAAAAATCGCTTTTTGTCAAACAGGTCGTTAAAATCTAAAATTTTCTTTTTCGCAATATCTATATCCAACCCTTCAATAACAGCGGCAAACTCGTCTCCGCCGTATCTTGCGATGAAATCACCTTTTCGAAAGGCTTCTTGCAAGCACTCAGCCACTTTTTGTAAAATTTTATCACCTGCAACATGCCCCAGGGTATCGTTGATCCATTTAAAATTGTCGACATCAAACAGTATCAGGGAAACAGGTTGCCCCTCCTCGCTGAACACCTTTAATGCATCGTTCAATCGTCGATCAAAAGCCTTACGGTTATAAAGGCCCGTTAGCCCGTCTTTAGTGGCGGCCGTTTGAAAGTAATCCACCTTTTTGGCCATGGCACGGGCATCTTTTTCTGTTTTGACAATCTTTTGTTTGAGTTTATTGATATTTTCCTGAGTTTTCTGAGCCTTTTCCACCTCTTGTTTCTTCCTTAAAGCCATCAGGTGTTTTATTTTTTTCAACTTTTCAACCACCGCGCTTTTTATTTCATCGATGGTGGTATGAATGTTGAACGAATCTGCGATGGAACCGACTTCAGTATTGACTTTCGTCTCGAACTGTTCAATATCCTTGATTCTGGCATCCTGGCCGAACTCGCTCGTCAATGTCTTTTCCAGTTCCTTGACGTGGTCCAGCAGGGTAAGAAACGTGCTGTTGATATATCTGAAGTCTTCCGAAATCTTACTCTTAAGTCCCCTGATATAGGTTAAAAATGCGGTTGCCGGTCCTTCTAAATCCATTTGAGCCGTCTCTTCCTGGCAGGTGATATCAATAGAATCGGCTTTGGCTTTCAACTCGCCGGTTGTCGGGTAAAAATCATCCACAAGAGCAACCACGATTCTTTTAATAATTCTGCATGACTCCAGCAGGCTGTTGTTTAATTCATCTATCTTATTCCGGTCATCGAAAACTTGTTTTGTTTCCTGGGTAAAAATCTTGTTTTTAAGCGTTTCGACCTGATTCTCTATCTGAACAAGAGGCAATTCCCGATCCGGATCGATCAGCTTTTTAAGGGTGTCAAATGCTTCCAAAAGATCATCATGCAACGCAACAACCCTTCCCAGAGAAGAAATAACGTTTGAAAGGCATTTCTTCTCATCCCGGCTGCGCTGTTCCAGGAGCAGGTAATCTTTTTTTAAACGCTCCAGTTCTTTTTTTGTATTATCCATATAATGTCTCTCCCAAAATCTATCATCGCTGTTTCAAGCAGCGCTATTAAAAGGACGATTTTTTAATGCCTTTAATCTTGCACGGAGCCGAGGCTTTTATATGCAAGTATCTTAAGAATTCTCATTAATTTTCATGCAAGACTCAGATAGTGTCCATCCAGAAATGAGATACTTTGCTCAAGATCGAGGCATGCGAGAAAATTAACCACAGACATATCGTTGATATTCCGATGATTAATTTTTGAGCATAACGAAGATCTTGGGCAAAATAGCCATTTATGGATGGGCACTAGTTAATAAGTTCTAGTGCCTTTTGTACAACATGCTCAGAAGTAAATCCATATTTTTCCATCACAACGCCGCCCGGTGCTGAAGCACCAAAACTGTTTATGCCGATGACAGCACCGCGGGTTCCGACATATCGACACCATCCCATTTCAGAACCGGCCTCCACTGCCAAGCGCGTTTGGACATCCGGCAGAAGCACACGATTTTTGTATTTTTGAGATGTCTTTTCAAAAAGTTCCCAGCTGGGCATACTCACCACCCGTGCGGCAACACCTTTTTCAAGCAGACGTGCCTTGGCTTCAAGAATAATATGGACTTCGGATCCTGTACCGATCAGTATAATGTCAGGCTTGCCGTCACAATCCGCCAGCACATAAGCCCCTTTTGTTATACCGTCTTTTACAGCGTTGGATGTCAATACCGGAAGCTTTTGGCGGCTTAGAATCAGCGCAATCGGACCATTGGTAATTTTAAGGGCTTGTCGCCATGCCTGGGCTGTTTCAGATGCATCGGCCGGACGAATAACGGTTAGACCCGGAATCGCGCGGAGACTGACCAGATGCTCCACCGGCTGGTGTGTGGGTCCGTCCTCACCCACTGCGATGCTGTCGTGGGTAAAGACATAAATGACCGGTATATTCATAATGGAGGCAACGCGCAACGCCGGTCTTAAATAATCTGCAAAAACCAGGAATGTACCGCCATAAGGCCGCAGACCATGGTGAAGAAACATGCCGGACATAATTCCCCCCATGGCATGTTCCCGAACACCAAAACGGATATTGCGACCGTCATAAGCATCTTTTTGAAATTCATGGGATGACGCCAACAAGGTTTTATTTGAAGGGGCCAGATCGGCAGAACCGCCGATGAGTGTGGGAAGTCTTTCGGCAATGGCATTTAAGACTTTGCCGGATGCCGACCGGGTGGCTATGGGACCGTCAGAAACTGAAAATTCGGGAATGTCTTCATCCCATCCGGTGGTCAGAAAACCGCTCATGGCATCCACCCATTTTTTGGCCATGTCCGGATATTTTTTATTGTAAGCCTGAAATTTTTCCTGCCATCCGGCTTCGGCTTCCTTCCCGGTTTCAACACATTTTGTGAAATGATGCCTCACCACATCCGGGATATTAAATAAAGTATCCTCCGGAAGACCCAATGATTTTTTGGCCAGACGAACCTCTTCTTCACCCAACGGCGCACCATGGGCATCTGCGGTATCCTGCTTATTAGGACTTCCATATGCAATATGGGTCCTCAAAACAATCAAAGACGGCCGCCCGGTTTGGGCTTTGGCCGCCTGCATGGCATTATATATGGCATCGATATCATTGCCGTCATCAACGTTAAGAATATGCCAGTGATATGCCTTGAATCTAAGGGCAACGTCTTCTGTAAAGGTTATTTCCGTGGAACCTTCTATGGATATTTTATTGTCGTCGTATATGCAGATCAATCGACCCAGCCCCAAGTGGCCGGCAAGGGATGCTGCTTCAGAAGAAATGCCTTCCATCATGTCCCCGTCACCGCAAATCATGTAAGTGTAATGATCGACAATCTCATGTCCGGGGGTGTTAAATCGGGCTGCTAAGTGCCGTTCCGCCATGGCCATACCCACGGCATTGGCAAAGCCCTGACCCAGTGGGCCGGTGGTAGTTTCCACCCCAGGTGTATGACCGAATTCTGGATGGCCGGGTGTTTTGCTGTTCCACTGACGAAAATTCTTAATATCATCCAGAGTAACGGCATACCCTGAGAGATGAAGCAGACTGTAAAGGAGCATGGAAGCATGGCCGGCTGAAAGCACGAAACGGTCTCTATCGAGCCATCCGGGATTTTCAGGATTGTGGTTCATCACCCGGGTCCAAAGCACATAAGCTGCCGGCGCAAGCCCCATGGGGGCGCCGGGATGGCCGGAATTGGCCTTTTGAACCGCATCCATGGAAAGGGCACGGATGGTATTGATACACAGGTCATCGATATTTTGCCGGGTTTCAGCCAAACCTTCAGTCATGATTCGTTTCTCCTTTTTTCAGTAAACAGTGAATGGTGAACACTACATGCCGATTAAAGCGCTCTTAAAAATTCCGGTTTCAAGTCTATCTTGCCCGCAAGGGCGTTATCAATCAAATTTAACGTCTTTTTTTTGTCTTTTGGCAGTCTTGCCTTAATGGGAAGATAATTTGAGGCATGATTGGCATGAAAAAGCCCTTTTGAAAGTTCCGTGGCCTCGATCATGGTTTTTAGTTCGTTTAACATGTCATCCGGTTCAAGCAGAAAAAATTTTCCATCCCTGTAATCTTGATACAACGGCGTACCTGGAATAAGCATCAATGTCAGGGCGCCCACATATTCTGGATCAATGGCGGTAAGGACCCGCCCGGTTTCACGGGCATGGATATTCGACCGCGATTTACCGGCAATTCCCAATAGTACGGTAATGGAAAGCTTCATCCCCGCCGCTCTCGCCTTTTTGCCCATTTGGATCATCTCTTCTGATGCAGCACCCTTGTTGATGTTTTTCAATGTCACATCGTCACCGGTCTCAAGGCCCATGTAGAGAATGCCCAGACCATGAGCTTTTAACGCTTTGAGTTCATCGAGGGTTTTCATTTTCAAGCTTTTGCAGTTGGCGTATGCACCCACACGGGTGACCCAGGGAAGCTGCCGTTCAATCTCCTGCAAGATATTCAGCAGTCTTTTCTGGGGAACGATCAGCCCATCTCCATCACATAGAAATATGCGGCGCTGGCGGCGGCAATGGGTTGCTGCAAAGGCGATATCGGCCATGATAATAGAATCCGGTTTTATGCGAAAACGTTCGCCTTTGTATGCCCCGCAGAATGTGCATTTGTTTCGGGAACATCCAACCGTTATTTGCAGCAGAATGCTGTTGGCTTCACTGGGCGGTCGGATGATATTACCTTCATAGTGCATAAATATCTCTCCTAAATGAAATAACATTTAAACGAATTTTAACTAAATTTAAAACGTTTATGCAACCCTTTTTCTCTTGCATTAACCGGAGAAAAAAAAGATTGTATTAGAAGCCATCTCAAAAATGGTTACATTTGTTGTATAAGTTTGATACGGTGACTATAATTCATATCCATACATATATCTTTTTGTAAAGCATACCTCTATGATACTGAATCTGGTTTTATTTGTCGTCGGATTTTTGATGCTCTATTATAGTGCCGGATGGCTGGTCAAAGGATCATCGAGTCTGGCGCGAAATCTGGGGTTGACCCCTCTTGTCATCGGTCTGACGGTCGTGGCATTCGGCACTTCAGCCCCGGAGCTGGTGGTAAGCCTTGTTTCTTCCATTAAAGGCAAAAGCATGATTGCCGTGGGCAATGTTGTTGGCAGCAACATCTGTAACATCGCCCTTGTGCTCGGCTTATCCGCGGTAGTACATCCCATAAAGGGAAGCCGGTCCGTCATCCTACGGGACATACCGATAATGCTGGGGGTGTCTCTGTATCTTTTGGTGATTTCGCTGAACTCGAACATCAGCAGATCCGAAGGCGTGTCACTTTTCAGCGGCATTATTTTATATACATGTTTTAATTATTACAAAGCCGTCAAAGAATCCAGAATTAAACGTCATGACGAAAGCATTGCCTTCGTACATGCCGTAGAAGGCATCGAATATATCACTTCCAAATCCAGACAGATCTTATGGATCACGGCAGGAATCATCGGCGTTGTGGTGGGTGCTGAGATTCTTATTGATGCTGCCGTTGCCATTATGAAGGTGTTTGGCGTCAACGAAAAATTTATCGGCCTGACCATCGTGGCACTGGGAACTTCCCTTCCTGAACTTGCCACTTCCGTTGTCGCCGCATTAAGAAAAGAAATGGACATCAGCATCGGCAATCTGGTGGGAAGCAATGTGTTTAATATCCTCAGTGTGCTCGGTGCAGCCTCTATGGTAAACCCCATTCCAATTCCCGGTGGCTTTGTTCAAAGCGGCCTGCTCATTGATTACCTGTTCATGATGTTTGTCAGTTTTCTGCCGTGGCTGATGATGAGAAAGACACAAACGGTGACGCGCAGAGACGGGATTTTGCTCCTTTCATGCTATGTCGGGTATGTTCTATATTTAATCATCAAGATATGATTTTACCTAAGAAAAGCTCCCCTCTGCTGGACTTTAAGGGTGCAAAACCTGAATTTTATAACAGTTGTCAAAAATATGTTTCGGTTGAATGACTAACGATCACAATTTCAAGTAGCCGCCGGATGATTTCGTTTAGGTCGGAAAGCTGTCTGACCAAACTAGAGCGCGGAAAAGGAATGTTATTCTGACAATAACTATAAATATCGAAAGGTAATTTTCAGCTATTCAGACTCCATGTCGTATCGTTTCATTTTTCTCCAGAGAGAGACGCGATCGATACCCATTATTTTTGCCGCCTTGGTTTTATTTCCCTCGGATTTGTCGAGAACCCATTTGATGTAGTTTTTCTCCTGATCCTCCAATGTCGGTATCTCTGATTGTTCCCGGCGATAGGTTTCAATCGAAAGATTCCCAATGTATTCCGGCAATTCGTTGACGGTTATTTCCGGACCGTTTGCCAGGGCGACGGCCCGTTCAATGACATTTTCCAGTTCTCTGATATTCCCCGGCCAGCTGTATTGAGAAAGCAACTCCATGGCTTCTTTATTAATATTCTGGATATCTTTATTCATGGCTTTACTTTTTTGACCCAGAAAATGATGGGCCAGAAGCGGTGTGTCACCGTACCGCTCGGTCAGAGACGGAAGTTTTATGGTAATGACATTCAGACGGTAAAACAGATCCTGCCGGAAGTTACCTTTTTCCACATCCTCTTTCAAATCGCGATGGGTAGCGGCGATGAAGCGTACATCCACGAAAACGGGTGTCTCGCCGCCCACCGGCAGAACCTCTTTTTCCTGAATGACGCGCAATAGCTTCACCTGCATACTGAGTGGCATATCCCCGATTTCATCCAGAAAAACTGTTCCGCCGTCAGCCACTTTGATCAATCCCGCCTTCGCCTTCGTGGCCCCGGTAAAGGCATCCTTTTCATGGCCAAACAGTTCATTGGCCATGAGTTCTTCCGTAAACGAACCACAATTAAAGGCGATGAATTCTTTTTCAAAACGGGGACTGAGCCGGTGGATGGATCGGGCAACCAATTCCTTGCCGGTGCCGCTTTCACCAAGAACCAGGACATTGATGTCCGAAGGGGCGATCTGATGAATGGTTTTTTGAACATCCATCATAACTGCGCTCTGTCCGACAATGTCAGAAATTTTTCGCTGTTTTTTGAGTGTTTTTTTGAGTTCAATGTTTTCAAGCCGAAGCTGCCGTTTTAAAAGTGCCTCTTTGGTAATCTGGCGTACTTCTCCAATTTTATAGGGTTTGGCAATATAATAGTATGCACCGTCACGCATGGCCTGAACAGAGGTTTCGATGGTGGCATAACCGGTGATCATAATGACTTCCGTGTAAGGCTGAAGCGCTTTAGTCTTATTCAACACCTGCATGCCGTCCACTTTTTCCATTTTCAGGTCGGTGATCACCAGATCGAAGTGTTTTGAGTGAAGCAAATCAATAGCCTTGCTCCCGTTGTTTACGGAAATGACTTCGTAACCGGCTTTGGTCAGAATATGCTCGAGATTCTTCCGTGCTATATCCTCGTCTTCAACAACCAGAATAACCTCTTTCTCTTTTTCCACGATGATCCTTCTACAATTCCTGTTGTTCAGACTGTTGGAATGGTAAAAAACAGGTGAATGTCGTTCCTTTTCCGACTTCGCTGGAAACGGATATTTTGCCATCATGTTGTTCCATGATGCCGTAAATAATGGAAAGTCCCAGCCCTGACCCCTTGCCGACTTCTTTTGTGGTAAAAAAAGGATCAAAAATCTTTGAAATGATTTTTTCAGAAATCCCTTCACCGGTATCTGTCACCTGAAAAGAAAATCCCTCTTGGTCAAATTCATTTTTCGCTTTGATGGTAATTTCTCCGCCATCTTTCATGGCATGCACCGCATTGACGATAAGATTCATTAACACCCGTTCAATCCGTTGCGGTCCCATAACGGCCTGGATATTATCGGGCACATCGATATTAAAATGAATATTGTCAGGAAGTTGTGATCGAATTTGCTGGATGGCACTGTCCACCAGATCCTTAAAATTAACCTGTGTCAGGGTCAGTGTCCGTTCTCTGGCGAATTCCAGGAGTGATCGAACGATTTCCTTCCCCCGTTCCACTTCTTTTTCGGCACCGACCAACAGTTCTTTTTTATATTCCAGGTCATTTTCTTCAATCTCTTCAATGAGGATTTGAATCGATGTGGATATATTGTTGAGGGGATTGTTCAACTCATGGGCCACGCCCGAGGTGAGTCTTCCTAAAGAGGCCAGCTTCTGAGCCTGTACGAGCTGTTTGCTCCTTTTACTCAGCTCATCAATCATATTGTTGAGACTGGCCACTAAAGATTCAAATTCATCGCCGGTTTTGATTTCCGGGATATTATCAAAATCTCCGCTGGCAATTTTGGTAATGGCGTTTTCAATGGTCTTTAGCGGACGATTGACATTAAAGACCAAAAAAAGGGCAATTGAAACCGAAAGGATAAAGACGGGTATCAACGCCAAAAAATGAATGGTCTTAGATTTTCCAATCAGGTCCCGTGTAAATTCACTCTCTTTTTTTACGATTTTTTCCAGTTCACTGGTAAGGATTCTTCCCTGCTTTCGGATTAACTCAATGGTGTCCGGAAGGACCACCAAATGTCCTTCTTCCTGTAATTTCAACAGATTTGTAAGAGACTCCTTGTATGTCACCAGTTCGGTAATCCTTTGATCGAGATTTTTGGCCAGGGTGTACTTCCCGTATTGGGTCAATATATCACGAAGGATATCCTCTGCCTGACGGGCATAGTCAAGGGCTTGAACAATATCTTCTTTGTCAAAGGATAAAAAATAGTTTTTTTCATACCGGCGGGCTTCCAGGATGGAATTAAAAAGATCGTATTTTCTTTCAATGATCTGGATCTTCTGGTTGAGAATATACTGGCTGTAGTAACTGCGCGCCCATATCAGCGCACTGAGACCGATAAATATTAAAAAAGCCAGAAAAATCTTTCCTCGAATACTGATTTTCATAAGACGGATCCCCCCTCTTTTAAACATAATATGGAGGGTCAACGTTGCAGAACACCTTTTTAACGCCCGGTATGTCACATACTATTTTATTGATCTGTCTGGTTAAATCGTCTTGATATGACGATCCGAGATGGTCCTGCAAAGCCGGGCTCAGATGGCCGGTTTTTCGTCTTTTCTGGGCCGCAACTTTCACATGAACCTCCCCGTTTTTAACGGATACCTGGGCGTCACAGATCGATTGAAGCGCTGCATCAATATAGCTGGTAATGGCGGCATCATCTAAGGCCTGTTTTGATTCGTCCGTCACTAAATACGCATCGCTTTTAGCTGCAAGACAAATAATTTCACAGGCGTTATCGATTGTCAAGTTTCCGATATTAATTACAATATCATAAAGTTTGGGGTCGTTGACATCCATTTTGTACAAATATCGGGTCCACTGGATGCGATGTTGGTCTTCATTTTCGATATCCAGCAATGCCTGTTCTCTGGATACATTTTTCTTTTGCTGTAAAAAGGCGATGCGATCTTCTATTTCAGCGAGAATCCTGATTTTCAGCACTTTGGGAATTTCTGTCAAAAGAAGATGGCCTGCATGACCATGATACACCATATTACCTTTTCTGGCATATCCTAAAAGGGCGGCTTTTATATCCTTAAGGTATTCTGTTTTCCCATTGGAAATCCGTTCAAGAATGGTCGGAGCATCATGAAGGGATTTGACGAGTTTTTTTTCAGATACATTAAACAATTTAGCGGCTTCAACCAGAACTTCTCTGCTGATGCACTCGTATCCGAGCTTATCGGCCACTTTTTCGGCAATCTCCTGGCCGTGACTGAAACATCCGCGGGAGATAGTGATAATCGCCATAATACGTTTTCCTCCTGAATAATGAACGCTTCAAAAACATAACAGCACGAAAAAAATACTATTTTACGTTTTTTCGTGCTGTTATGATGATCATAATTTGTTTTTGGGAGCCGTTTTCATATCTATAATTAAATCACAAACGGATAAATTATTATTGAATCCCGTAAAAGAAATAGAGAATGGCCAACTCCACCGCTAAAAAGATGGCGGTCATAATGACGCCCGCCTTGGCATAGTCCACCGTTCGATAACCGCCGGGTCTCATGATAAGCGCATTCACCTGATGTGTCGGCAAGACAAATGTATTGGATGCCGACAGCCCTACCACCAGCGCGGCCATTCGCGGATCACCGCCGGCCATGACCGCCATGTTCATGCACAACGGAACCAGCAAAACCGTTGCGCCCACATTGGAAATTACCAGCGTGAAAAAAGAAGTCATGACACCCACCGCCGTCAGGAGTACAATGGGAGAGGGATGGCCCAGCAACCCCAATACGAATTGGGCGATAAAAGCAGCGGTTCCGGTTTTTTCAAAGGCCATACCTAAAGGAATCAGTCCGGCCAAGAGGAAAACCGTCATCCAGTCCACAGCGCGATACGCTTCATCCACGGAAAGCACACCGGTAATGATCATGCCGAGGGCTCCGGACATGAGCGCCACCGAAAGCTGAATCTTAAAAACGATTATCTGCATTAATGAAACAGCCAGCCAGATCACCGCCAGCTTGGCCTTTTCAGGGCGCATGATTTCACCTTCAAGGGCCGTGGCAAAGGTAAGTGCCCGTGGCTGCGGCTGATTTCTTAAAATGTGAAATTTCTCCCAAGGCCCTTGAAGTAACAGGGTATCGCCCATTTGCAGTCGGATATGGGTTAAGTTGCTGTAAATAATCTTATTTCCGGTAAACAATGCCACTGGATTTACACCGTACATTTCTTTAAAATTGATTTGGCTCATGGTTTTGCCGATCAATTCAGACCGGGGAGAAACCACTGTTTCCGCCATTCCGGCGTTAATTACGGCAAGGCTCTCTCCGAAGATATCCAGGCTGTCTTTCACTTCCCAACCGTATTCATCAGCCAGCATATGAACCATTTTCACTTTCCCGATAACGGCAATATCATCGCCCGGAGAAATCGTGTCGCTGCTTTTTGGCACAAACGTTTTTTCATTTTCCGACGTAAAACTGATGGCCACCACGGTCACCAGAAACTTGGGTCTGATGGCCAGCATCTCCAGGGTTTTCGGCCCGTCATAATTGTCAGGAATGTGTATTTCAAATGTATGTTCAAGCCCCTCATAGGCTTCCATGAGCAGTGCTGTAACGCCTTTTTCCGCTTCGCCTTCTGCAGCCGGAAGGACAAGTTTACCGAAAATAAGAAAATAAATAATGGCACTGGCAAGAAGGCAGATGCCAATGGGAGTTTGGGTGAAAAGACCGAAAGGTTCCAGCTTTTCCCCGCCAAGAACCATCAAATCATTTAACAAAATCGTCGGGCTGGCGCCCACCAGGGTGATGGTCCCGCCGATAATGGCGCAGAATCCCATGGGCATCAAAATGCGGGACACCGGTACCCCCATTCTTTTGCCGATTCGCTGGGCAGCCGGAAGAAACAGAGCCGCAGCGCCGATGTTCTGCATCATGCTCGAAATAATTCCCACGGTGCCGGATATCAGAGTAATCACTTTTTTCTCGCTATTGCCGGCCAATTTAACGATGGGTCCGGCCACTTTGTTCATTACCCCTGTTTTGTCTAGACCGGCGCCGATGATAATCACCGCCATGATGGAGACAACGGCATTACTGCTTAATCCCAAGAATGCTTCTTTGGGCGATACCAGACCGATGAGGGGAAGCAACGCCATCATTATAATCCCCACAACATCAACGCGAACCCATTCAAAAATAAATAGAACGATTGCAAATCCCAGTACAATCATAGTCAAAATCATTTCAGGTGTCATTGATTCAATATTCCTTTCTGTTCCTCTTGTGAACGCATAGTCCTCAAATTATATGGCTGTCAGCTTGTTGTTACTCCTTTTTATTTTTTCTAAACTTAAAGCACAGCCAAAAAGCAAAAGCGACAAGTACGAGATTAAAGATAAAACGTGCGTCCATCCCATCCTCCCTTTATAATTACAGTTTTAAAGGCGTTATATAATGCATAGATTCAAATTTTTTGCAATATGGAATATGGTTTTCACAAAAAAAAACAGAAGATCTGAAATCTTTGTTAAATCAGAATCTTCTGTCTTAGTGTCGATGATCTTTCTGGTAATTTAATAAGGTTTTAACCTGCTTCATTTATTGACAATTTCTTGTCGATGGCCCATGCAGTTTCATATTGGAACAAATGATTTGCGATAATGGATAAAGAATCGTATTATACCATGGAATAAACGTAAATATTTTGGCGAAGCCTTTCGCCTTGTTCGATTCTGCTCTCAGTACGATCTTCCACAGATTCCGAAACCACAAACGCAATATCTTTGTTCTCTCTGTTGATGGCTTCCAGTGCCTCTTCCGGTTCGCTGAACATCACGATGTGATCAAAAGGAATCCCTTTTTCAGCAGCAGCTTCCTGAAATAGAGCGGCATTTTCTTCAGACATGCTCTTAAACTCTTCACAAACCTGATTTCGAGAAGACGAAAAGAGCTTGAATGTTTCACAGGACAAAGGTGCCGTATTTAAAGCCAGAATATCATAGGACATCCGCTGCGCCATTTCCAGGGCATAGTCGATGATTTCTTTTGAAAAAGCACTTTCTCTTCCCATAACCAGCAGTTTTGTGGGTGCCTGTTCTTCTTTTTGCTCAGCCATTGCCTCCATGGCATATTCGGATTCATCGGCTTGGGCAAATGTGATCGCCTCCTGGTACTTGTCCATTTTACTGCTGGCTCTACTCAACTTTTGTTTGATTCTTCCAAAAATTCCCGACATTTTCTATCTCCTTCTCAGTTATATTTATTTTTTTCTATTCGCTTCTATGGATGAACAGTGACCAAGGGAACGGATAATCTTTTTGTCATTTCTGCGAGCGCATTTTTCTTTTTAGAAGTATTGGCGTTTCGCTTGACATCTGGATCAGAAACATCATAGATGGTCAAAACAACGTCCCGGTGGTCGTTTACATAATTAACAATCTCAACATCAGGTTTCCCCGACTTGATGGAAAAATGACAATGAACGCCTGCTTCTTCGGATTCCTGCAAGAGACGTCTGATTTCCTTTGAGGCATCGGCCATGATATCCAGGGCGGTCTCATGTTCACCGGCCTCGGCAAAAGTGGCCGCCATCATTGAGCCTTCAACAAACTTTCTCGCGAGCAAGCCTTTCTTTCGGATCTTTTTTCCATATTCTCGATAAAACTGAGGCCTGATAATTTGAAATATGCTTAACTCCGCCCTGATTCGTTGACAAAGTGCAACCGCGTAGCGGAATGCCTTTCGGTCGGGTGTCGTGCCGTCTATGGCCAATAAAACTTTTTTCATTTTTATCCCCTCTTACCTATCGGCCCGGTTAAGTGCGCATCTGCGGCCGGGCTTCTTCGCTGGGTCGAATATGGGCATCGACGCTTTTCCGGCTGTCCCTTTCCGGCCGGTCATGCATGATATCGAGCGCAATTTCGTGTTCATTGGCTTGAGCAAATGTTATGGCTGCCATCAATCTGTCGAAAGTCTCTTTGAATTTAAACATGGCTGAATCCCTCCTTGGTCTGATTTGTTTTTTGTCTTTGGCTATTGGTAGAGCAACTCCTGTGCCAATCATATCGAATGAATTATATCTAATTGATAATATTGAAATAATATGATTATTGCACGGCAACGAACTTCCAAAAGAATCGTTACAATTTGCAATGCTTTTTTGAGGGGTTATAAAAATATTTATTGATATAAATAAGTTATACTGTATTGCGAAAAAGAACACTTTGTTGCAGATTGTAACGTCGAAAGATGTCGTGTGTTCCTCGAAGAAAAAAATCGTTGCGTGTCGGAGCTGAATCTGTTTTTATAACTTCAATTGGTCGAAATAATAATGGAATCCCAACATGCGCATATTTAAAAAAAATAAAGAACAAATAAAAGAACAGTCATCGGAGATAGAAGAATTAAAAGAAGATGTTCGGCAAGCCAAGATGCCCGAGCCGGTGGAAAAAGTCGCTTATAAAGAAATAGAGCGATTGACAAAAACTTCCCCATCAAGTGCTGAATATACCATCGGTATCAACTATATCGATTATCTGGTGAGTCTTCCCTGGAACAAGATGACGGATGACAATCTCGATATTAAGCGGGCAGAGTCGATTCTCAATGAAGATCATTTTGGACTGGCCAAAATAAAAGATCGGATTTTAGAGCATCTATCCGTCAGAGTATTAAAGTTGTCACAGCAGCATAAAATACTGGTGGTAGATGATGAGAAAATTACCCGTCAGAATCTGGAGCATGTTTTTAAAAAAGACGGTTATCAGGTCAATACCGCTTCCAACGGGTCAGAGGCACTGGAGTTTCTGGAACAAAACGCCTTCGATGTCATTGTAACGGATCTTAAAATGGGAAAAGTCGACGGTATAGCGGTTCTGGATAAAGCCAAAGATATCAATCCGAATACCGAGGTCATCATCATCACAGGGTACGCCACGGTGTCTTCGGCGATTGAGGCCATGAAAAGAGGATCGTACCACTACCTGACAAAACCGTTAAAGCTCAATGAGATCCGTTCAACCATCCGGAAAGCACTTTTCAAGAAAAAACTAAAACTGGAGCCCAAAGGCCCGGTGCTCTGTTTTGCCGGACCGCCCGGCACCGGAAAAACGTCTTTGGGAATGTCCATCGCCAGAAGTTTGGAACGAAAATTCGTCCGCATGTCTTTGGCCGGCATGAAAGACGAGGCAGAGATAAGAGGACATCGAAAAAGCTATGTCGGTGCGTTGCCCGGAAGAATCATTCAGGAAATTCGCCGTGCGGAAACGAAAAATCCCCTGATTATGCTCGATGAAATCGACAAAATCGGCAGGGACTTTAAAGGAGATCCGGCCGCAGCACTGCTGGAAGTCCTTGATCCCGAGCAGAATACCCATTTTGTGGACCATTACCTGGATGTTCCTTTTGACCTGTCTCGCGTGATGTTCATCGCCACTGCAAATGCCCTGGATCTGATTCCCGGGCCTCTGCTGGACCGGCTGGAGGTGATTACCCTGCTGGGATATACCGAAGAAGAAAAAGAAAAAATCGCAACCCACTATCTAATCCCCAAAGAAATAGAAGACGCCGGGCTTTCCGAAAATCCCCCTGTTTTCACTTCAGAGACCATCCACAAGATTATCAGAGAATACACCCGAGAAGCAGGTTTGAGAAATCTCAAACGTCAAATCGCTTCCATCTGCCGAAAAATTGCCCGTGAAACATTGAACGGTCAGCGTAAAAACGGAAAGGATATTCTGACTCCCGAAATGGTGGAAGATTTTCTGGGCCCACGAAAATTTTATTTCGAAATTTCAGAAGCCAAAGAAAGGGTGGGGGTGACTACCGGCCTGGCATGGACGGAAGCCGGTGGCCAGATCATCTTCATTGAGGCCGCCAAAATGAAAGGCAAGGGAAATCTTCTTCTAACCGGTTCCTTGGGGGACGTGATGAAGGAATCGGCCCATGCGGCAATGAGCTACATCCGAAGCCATGCCGAGTCCTTGAATATCCCGGACAACATGTTTGAAACCCATGACATCCACATTCACGTGCCGGCCGGCGCAATTCCAAAAGACGGGCCGTCCGCGGGCCTGACCATCGCTGTTGCCCTCATCAGTCTGATAACGGGGCGATCCTGCAAAAGAAATGTGGCACTGACCGGTGAGTTGACCTTAAGCGGAAGGATTCTACCGGTGGGGGGCGTTAAGGAAAAGGTTCTCGCCGCACACCGGGCGGGTGTGAAATCGGTGGTTTTTCCGGCCAAAAACGAGGCGGACATCAGAGATATCCCGGAGGAAATTAATAAAGATCTCAAGATTTATAAAATCAACGAACTGGAAGAGATCATCGATGTCGTGTTGAATTAACGAAGAATTTCTGATCTGAATTTTGAACGAGTTGGAGGCTTTTATACTTCAGTCAAGCAACCTGAAGATGCTCATTAATTTTCATGCAAGATTCAGGTATCAGAGATACTTGAACATGGCAAAGTGCAGATCTTTCTGGGTTGGATTTCCGGTTTTCACAAATCCGTGACTCCTGTAGAAGGCCTCCGTGCGTGGGAATTTGGGAACTTCAACTTCTATCTCATTCATGCCCATTTGTTCGAACAAATTTTCACAATGCTTGTACAGAAGTGAGCCGTAGCCTTTCCTGCAGTAGATGGTTTTAACCTGCAATGTTTTTATGATAAGCTTAATTCCTCTGCGAACGACGAGGGCACAACTGATGAGATCTCCCTCGTCATTAAATAGCATTGCCAGATAGCCTCTTTCCAACTCCTTTTGAATTTTTTCAGGCGTTGCAAAGTCGTTCAGTTTTTCAAGATCAGCCGGCAGATACTCTCCCTGATTGACATCCTGAGTATTTTGACGGATTAATGCTGCGACTTTGTCTGCTATGGAATGGCTCAGCGGTTCTGTCTTTTCTTTTAAATTATCTATGACTCTGATTTTCATTATTTAAATTATCAGGAGTAGATCAATTTTTTGAATCTTTTTCAAAACTTTCCATTCTCGATATCAAAAACCAAATGGGTTGTCAATAGACAATCTTGTATAATATCCTGAAATCTCAACTAGTTCAGTGTCATCATATTTTTTCCTCTTCGATATGCGGATTTGGTTGTTCAGTCACAATTTCTCGTCTATTTGCAACCGTCATCCTGACAACCATATCTGAAAGATTAGGAAATTCCACCGCTTTTTCTGACTAAAAGCTTGGCTTCAGCTTTTCGAATCCTCTCTTCCTGTTCGTCCTTTCTGTTTCTGGCCTTTTCCAGCTTTTCGGAAAGATCGCTAAATTCCGCCGGTTTCATGAGATAATCAAAAGCGCCTAATTTCATACCTTGAACGGCGGTTTCGGTGCTCCCATGTCCTGTAAGCATGATGACTTCCACCAGGGGGAATTGTTTCTTTATTTCTCTTAGTGTTTCGATACCATCCATACCCGGCATCTTGATATCCAGAATAACCACATCAATCGGCGTATTTACCAGTGTATCGAGTCCTTCCTGTCCGCTGTAAGCGACGGTAACTTTTTCGCCCAATTCCTCTAACCTCAGAGAAAGCATTTCCACAAAATCTTCCTCGTCGTCGACCAAGAGTACCTTTGTGGGTATCTTTATCATGTTTTCTTCTCCTTTTATATGCTTATGGTATTGATTTTCTTTTATTTGCTAAACGGTCTAAAAAACGGATGCGTTCATCCTGGTCGAGATCTTCTTTTACTTTACAATATCTCGGCAAATTGACATAAAAACGGGTGCCGTCACCCAACCGGCTTTCCACCTCTATGGTCCCACACAGCTTTTCAACAATGCCGCGGGTAACAAATAGTCCAAGACCCGTCCCTTCACTCGGGGGCTTGGTGCTGAAAAATGGTTCGAATATCTTCTTCATATTCTCTTTTGGAATGCCGTGTCCATTATCTCTTACCGTGAGTTTTACATTATCACCCGCAGCTTCAAGAATAATCGTAATTTTGCCTCCTGAAGCGGTTGCATAAATGGCATTGGTCAAAAGATTGATCAACACCTGCCGAAACTGATAGGCATCACTCCAAATGGTCCCCGTGTTGGGATCTATTTCACGGACAATTTGGATGTCTTTGTTTGCTGCTTCTCTTTTTACCAGATGAACCGCCTCTTCTAAGAGTTCCACAAGATCTACTTCGGCAAAGACAGAATCATCCTTTTTGGCAAACCCTAAAAGCTGGCAGGTAATTCTTTTGGCCCTTTCCACCCCTTTTTCTATTTTGTCGAGGGCTTTTTC